>CAIYYV010000001.1 GCA_903930425.1 Akkermansiaceae bacterium
ACCTGAAAGGCGATGCGGCAGGGAATGTTCGCCTTGATGATGCCGGTGACCACATCCGCGCGCGGCGTCTGCGTGGCAATGATGAGATGAATCCCCGCCGCGCGTGCCTTCTGCGCAATCCGAGCAATGCACATCTCCACATCCGCAGGCGCGGTCTGCATCAAATCGGCCAACTCATCGATCAACACGACAATATACGGAAAACGATCCGGAATGGCCTCCTCAAGGATCTCGAATTGTGGATCGTCCTCATCCTCCTCAGCACCGATTTCTCCCGACGCCAAGGCGGCGGCTATCGAATCCATTTGCTCGTCATCCACATCATCCAAGATCCACGGCGGGGCTTGGTGACTCGACGGCAGGCCGCGATCCAAAGGGCGCTTGGGCTTATGCGGTGGATCGACCAAGCCGGCCGCATCTAACAAGTCGGCGTCCGGGGGCTGCGCGGATTTTTCCTTGCGGATGCGGTTATTGAAGCCATCGAAGTTGCGCACGCTTTCCTTGGCGAAGATCCGGTAGCGTTTTTCCATTTCATTGACCACCCACTTGAGGGCGGCAACCGTTTTTTTCGGGTCGGTCACGACCGGCACGACGAGGTGGGGCAGGCGGTTATACATCTGCATTTCGACCACTTTGGGATCGACCATGATGAAACGCAACTCGTCGGGCCCGAATTTGAAGAGCATCGAGGCGATGATGGAGTTGATGCACACGGATTTGCCGGAGCCGGTGGCACCCGCAACTAACAGGTGAGGCATGGCGGCGAGATCACCGATCACGGTTTTGCCATACACATCCTTGCCGAGCGCCAGAGGAATCCGCTTCTTGGCGGAGCGGAATTCCGGATCATGGAGAAGTTCATGAAGCGGGACGGCGATTTTTTGCGAGTTGGCGATTTCGATGCCGACGGTGTCTTTCCCGGGAATGGGCGCGAGGATGTTGATGCGTTCGGCACAGGTGGCGCGCGCGATGTCTGCCTCCAATTGTGAGATGCGCGAAACGCGCAGGCCGGTGGACGGATAGATTTCGTAGCGGGTGATGGTGGGCCCGCGGGTGATGTCACCCGGGGTGACTTCGATGCCAAAGGCCCTGAGCGTTTCAATGATCATGCGCTGGGTGGACAAAAGTTCCTCACGGTTTGCCTCTGGCGCGTCTTCCTCGATTTCCGCATCCAATAGATCAAACCCGGGGAGTTCGTAATTTTCAAATCCGGTCACCGAGAGCGATTGGTGGGTCGGTTTTTTACGTTCGAACGGTTTGGTTCCCGGGACGACAGGCGCGCTCGCCCGGCGCTGCGACGCATCGATAATCTGGGGTGGCGGGGTGTCGCGCAAAGGCAGCAGCGTTTGCAGGTCCGCATCCTCCTCGGAGGCGACGGCCGCTTTCATGGTTTCGCGTTCTCTGCGCCGTTGTTCCCGTTGGCGTTCCCGTTCCGCCTGCAATTCCGCTTCGCGCGCGGCAGCGATCCCGGCCACACTCCGACTTTCACGCCATCGTGCAAATTGATTCCCGAGCATCCAGAAACACGCCTTCACAAAACGCACCGGCGGCTGACGGGTCAATAAAATCACCGCCACCAAATAGGCCGCGCTCGTCACCAGCAAGGTGCCCGAGCGACTGAGCAAGCGCATGAGCACGAGGCCACCCAATCCTTTGCCAACCCAACCACCAGGGTCGCTGAGATGACAACTGCGCGCCCAATCTTTGCAAAAGAAATCCATGGCATGGAGCCACGCGGCACCCGCAAATAACAAAATCAAAAAACCGATCACCACGCGTGGCCAAAGACGCCCGTCAAAAACCAATTTGATCACTCCAAACCAAATGAAGCCCAAGGGGATCAGGTATGCCGCCGCCCCAAACACCTGGATTTGAATCAACCCGAGAATCCCACCTACCGGGCCTATCAGATTTTCTCCCGTTGCGGACGAAGAATCCGCGAAGGGTTCTAACAACCACCAATGCGGAAGATCGGCCGGGCTGTATTTTACCAGCGAAAGCAACAAGAGCAGCCCGCAGGTGGTCCACAGAATCCCCATGATTTCGTTAGTCCACCGCGATGGCTCCGCGACTTCCCCACGTTTCTTGTTGTCTCTGCTGGCCATGCGTTTGTCTGTGCCTCAGTATTCCCCGACTCCGGCCCGGCGGCAAGATTGTTTTCAGGGCTTGAAAATCAAGCATTGCTGCTGACCGGGAAGACCCCCGCAACTGCAGACCCCAAACCTCTCTCCTGATGGGTCGTGAGACACCAAGCCGGTTGATTGCGTGTGAAGAATCATGTGCCTCGACAATCTGATGGGTCAGGAGTATTTTGCCCTCGATGAGGCTCATTGAAATTGCTCCCAAGGAAGGTTACAGGCTATTTCTCCGTTACGATGACGGCGCGTGTGGCGAAGTAGACCTATCCTTCTATGCCGGACGTGGAATATTTGCAGCGTGGTTGAAGCACGGAGTATTCGAGCAGGTGACCCTTGCGGAAGCGGGCCATCCTGAATGGCCTGGAGAACTCGACCTCTGTCCTGACATGCTATACATGAAGCTGACCGGGAAGACCCCCGAAGAAGTTTTTCCAACCTTACACAAGCTGCCTGTCCATGCCTGAGCTTTCGCGATTTTACGGCATCGTGATTCAGATGTATTTCGGTGATCACCAACCGCCGCATTTTCATGCACTTTACGCCGGGAGAAAGGCCGTCATCGATATCGAAACATTGGCATTCCTTGAGAGACAACTCCCACCGAGAGCCAGTGGACTTGTCATCGAGTGGGCTACCATTCATCAAGACGAATTGAGAGTCGCCTTCCGCACAGCTCAAGCCATGGAGACTCTCTCGAAGATCGCGCCTCTTGACTAGAGAAAGGCCGTCATCGCTCCAGATCTCTCTGGACGATTTCACCCGGGCGAGTGCTCGTGCCGGGCCAGAGTTTCCGACCCGGATAGATCGAGGTGTGAATGCCGGTGTGCACGCCGTCGCCGACGATGGCCCCGAACTTTCGCCGACCGGTGTCGATAAGCGCGCCATTGACCATCGACCGATGGTGGTTGCCGTCGTGGCGGAAGTTAGAAGTCGTGGTTCCCGCCCCGAAATTCACTCGTTCGCCGAGCACCGAATCTCCCACATACGAAAGGTGTCCGATCTGGGTGTTAGAAAGAATGACACAATTCTTGATTTCGACGGATTGGCCGACATGGCAAGCATCGCCGATGCTGGTGTTGCCGCGGAGATAACAATTCGGGCCGATCTTGCAGTCGGCACCGATCACGACATGGCCCTCGATGAACACTCCCGGGAGAATCCGGGACCGCATCCCGAGATGGAGGACGCCCTCCACGACAGCCAATGGATGGATCTCACCGGCGATGGCGTCTTCGGTGAGTGCGGCAAGTGCCTGCTCGTTGGCGCGTAGCAGATCCCACGGATAGCGGATGAGAAACGATGCGCTCGCCAAAAACGCACTCGCGCCATCCGGCGTGGCATGGTGCCAGGCCAATGGCGTGTTCTGGCCGTCCACCAGCACGGCCTGGCCGCTTGTTAGAAAATCAGCCAGATCCTTCGGGTCCAGCCATGCGTGCGGATTTGCCGTGAGATGGGTGCCATTCAACGCGCGGCGCTGGTGTTCGGAGAGCGCGACATTGGCGATCGGAAAATCCGCGAGGCTCCGGGTCAGGGAGAGCGGTCGGCAGTCGGGTGCATCGGGGGACATAAATGGTGGAATCATCCGATTTCCTCACGGATGGCGTCCGCGAATTTTTCAACCCAGACGTGGCATCGTTCGGCGTCACGGTGCTCGACCAGCACGCGGATTTTTTTTTCGGTTCCCGAGTAGCGGATCAGGTGGCGGCCATGGCTAGCGAACTCGGTGGTGGCTTGTTTCATGAGTTTGCTGAGTTTGGGCAGGGAGGCAAGCGGCGGGGTGGAGGCCACGGGGATGTTGACGAGTTGAGTGGGATACTCGGTGAGGACGGCGGCGAGTTGAGCCAAGGTGGCCTTATGTTCATGCATCAATCGCAGGACGAGCAAAGCGCTGAGGATACCATCGCCGGTAGTGGCGTGGTCCGCGAAAATCAAATGACCGGAATTTTCACCGCCGAAGGAATAGCCATTGTCGCGGATGCACTCGATGACGCTGCGGTCGCCGACGGCGGTGGTCTCGAGTTTGATGCCGTGGTGTTTCATGGCTTCTTTGAGTCCCAGGTTGCTCATGATAGTGGCGACGAGCGTTTGGCGTTTAAGTTTCCCCTGTTCCTTGAGGCCGATGGCACAGAGCGCGAGGATGCAATCGCCGCTCACCGGTTGACCGTTCGCATCGGAGAAAATGACACGGTCGGCATCGCCGTCGAAGGAGATCCCGAGGTCGGCATTGAATTGACGCACCAAGGCTCCCGCGTGTTCTGGATAAAGCGCGCCGCAATCATGATTGATGTTGAGTCCGTCGGGTTGGATGCCGATGGTGATCACTTCTGCACCGAGTTCCTTGAAGATCAACGGGGCGATGAAATAAGCCGCGCCATGGCCACAATCGACGACCACTTTCAAGCCATGCAAGGCGACATTGTCCGCGGTATGTTTCGCAAACTCGATGTAGCGACCGCGGGCGTCATCGATGCGGTGGGCTTTGCCGATTTGCTGCGGTGGCAAGGGTGGGGGTTCCTGTTCTTCCCCCAGGATATGGCGTTCGATCAAGGCCTCCAGATCGTCGGACAACTTGTAGCCATCGGGCCCGAAGATCTTCATGCCGTTGTCTTCGAAAGAATTGTGAGATGCGGTGATCATGATACCGGCCGCGGCACCCATCGATTTGGTCAAATGGGCCACCGCCGGGGTGGGCAATGGACCGACCATGAACACATCCATTCCCATCGACACCAAACCACTCGTGAGCGCTGACTCCAGCATGTAACCCGAAATGCGGGTGTCTTTTCCGACCACCACGCGGTTGCGATTCGGGCCTGAAGACCGCAGCACATTTGCGACGGCCTTGCCCATGCGTAACGCCACATCCGCAGTGATCGGAAATTCATTCACACGGCCTCGGATGCCGTCGGTTCCAAATAATTTCATAATGCGTGTTAGGGTGCCCGCAAGCCGCATGGATTAACGAGGAGCAGACTCAAAAGCACGCGGCTTCAGGGGTCAAGGACAATGCCGGACGCTGAATGCGATACTTTAAAAAATCCTCAGGCTCACTTGCATCAATCCACCGTGTCCAAGGGTGCGGCAGCCCCCTTGCCTCTGGCACCTGGATTGGGACAGAGCATGCGTTTTTGTGATTCCCTCTCGCCGGCATTGCGGGCTACCGGGATGGGCAGGCCCGTGACCAAATCCAGACCGGTCACATACATCGCGGTGGCAGCGGTCATCGGCAGAGGAATGAAATCCTGCACCTGTTGGAGATTCCATCGCTCACGCTTGAGGAATTCCTCGACCGCGCGCATCTCGTTGCCCGTGCAGCCGGGAAAACTCGAAATGAAATACGGCACGAGATATTGCTCCTTGCCGGCCTCCTCACTCAGCTCTCGAAATGTTTGAAGAAACGCCGGAAAATCTCCGGCGGGCTTGCGCATCCTCCGCAACACGTCCGGATGCAAGTGCTCGGGTGCCACTTTCAGGTGTCCTGAAACATGATGCGTCACCAACTCGCGCAAGTATTCCGGCGTGCGCACCGCCACATCCATACGAATGCCCGATTGCACAAATACATGCTTCACTCCGGGCAACGCGCGCACACCCCGCAACATCTCCAAGCCCGGACGCTCGCAAATCTCAAAATGCGGACAAATCCCCGGCCACAAACAACTCGGTCGATGACATCTCCGGCACGCCTCAACATGACCATTTTTCGCGCCAAACAAATTGGCCGTCGGCCCGCCCAAATCCGACACCGTGCCGCGAAAGGTCTCCATACCAGCAAGCATTCGCACCTCATCTAACACAGACGCCACCCCGCGACTTGATAAAAACTTCCCCTGGTGCAGGCCCAGCCCGCAAAACGTGCAACCGCCGGCACACCCGCGCGAAACAATCACCGAATCCTTGATCGTCGCAAATCCCGGAACCGCATCCTGATAGATTGGATGCGCCCGCCGCCGGAACGGATAGGCATACAACGCATCCAATTCCGGACCATCCACCGGCGGCGCCGGAGGCTCGATCACCACCGCCCGCTTGCCGTGCATTTGCACCAAGCGCTTCCCGCAATACGGTGACTGCTGTGCCTCCGTTACTTTTGTCAGTGTCAGCAATAACCTAACATCCCGCTGCAATTCGTCCCACGACGGCAATATCACCGCCTCGGAAAAATCTGCTGCCGCACTTGCAGTGGCACCTAACATCCGGGCTGTTCCGGGAATGCCGGCCAAATCCATCACCCCGCTGGCCAGTCGCCGGGCAATCTCCCGAACCGCCCGTTCGCCCATGCCATACACGAGCAGGTCCGCCTTCGAATCCGTAAGCACAGACGGGCGGAGCTTGTCCTGCCAGTAATCATAATGTGCGACCCGCCGCATGCTGGCCTCCATCCCACCTAACACCACCGGCACCCCCGGAAAGGCCCGCCGACTCAACTGCGCATACACGACCGACGCGTGATTCGGGCGTTTGCCAGTCACCCCGCCCGCGCTGTATGCATCAACTTTCCGTTTGTGGCGAGCCACTGTGTAATTTGATACCATGGAATCCAGATTCCCCGCAGTCACCCCGACAAATAATCGTGGGGTGCCCATCACCTGAAGCGATTCAACATTCCGCCAATCGGGCTGCGCCACAATGCCAACCCGCCATCCCGCGGCTTCCAATACCCGCCCGATCATCGCCGCACCAAATGACGGGTGATCGACATACGCATCGCCCGTGACAAGCAGCACATCCAATTCCTGCCACCCACGCCCCTCCATCTCCGGCCGAGACATCGGCAAAAACGCTTCGTTCACTTCGAGGCCGCCCGGTTTCAGGCCGGTCTCATCGAACCCAGATGAAAGGGTGGTTTGAATAACAACTTGGGGAAAATGAAAACGTGGGGCGAATTGTCCCAAAAGAATTTCAAGGGATTTTTGAGGCGATCAAGGCCGCAAGGGTTTTCGGGGTCGCAACGTTGACACGTGTCAAGTCGGCAGGGGTCAATTCAACCCCGAAGTGATCTTCCACGGCCAGCACGATGGCCTGCATCACAGGCGACGAGCTGAGTCCCGCCGCAAATAAATCCCCGTCGTCGGGAAAATCCCAATCCAATTCTAACAATCCTTCCGCATTCAACCAATCGATCAAATCAGTGGGGCTGGGTGACAAAGGTTTTGAGAGTTCCATGCGGACAAACGGTGCAATGAGTTCCCCGAACTCATCAAGTGGAAATGTGAACGGCTCCCACAATTCTCTCGCCATCGCTCATCAATCCACTATGAATAGCCGAAATCATGAAAACTCCCTCCTCAAAAAAATTCTTTGGGTTTCTTTCGCTATGCTCCGCCATCTGGGCACTTGGGCCCCCATCGCCAGCAGCGTCGCCCGATGTGCTCGCCATTCAAACGTATGCGGGGCTGAGCATCACGGGCACCGTCGGCGCCGTTTATGCTGTCGAATACAGCACAGACCTCGCCCAAGCGGACTCTTGGCTCTGTGCGGATTTCGTGAGCCTCCCATCCAGTCCGTATCTGTGGATCGACAAGTCCACGTCAGTGACGGGCAAACGGTTTTACCGCGCAGGGCAGGTGACCGCGCCGACCCATATGCTGTATCTTTCCCCGGGCACCTTCCGAATGGGCAGCCCGGCCGACGAACTGGACCGGAATAGCGGCTTGGAGGGCCAGCAGACCGTAGTCACCCTGACCCGCGGGTTTTGGATCGCGAAATATGAAGTGACCCAGGCCGAATACCTCGCCGTCATGGGCAACAATCCAAGCACTTTTAATGGGATGCCCGGGGCCATTGATTACGGCATTGACCTCACTCGCCCCGTGGAAACCGTGACTTGGACCAATGCCACGGCTTACTGCGCGGCTCTCACGACGAGCGAACGCGCGGCAGGGCGGATCAACAGCAACTGTGCCTATCGGTTGCCAACGGAGGCCGAGTGGGAGTATGCCTGCCGGGCAATGACCTCGACGCGCTTCAGCTACGGGGATGACTTACCTTACACCAGCCTGACCAACTACGCATGGTATAGCACAAACAGCACGAACAGAACACATCCCATAGGCACGAAATTGCCGAACCCGTGGGGCTTGTATGACATGCATGGAAATGTGGCCGAGTGGTGCCAGGACGTCTGGTGGAATTTGCCTGGCGGCGCGCTCGTTGACCCTCAACACTCTGGGGGGAACGTAGCTCATATCATTCGCGGCGGCAGTTATGAGAATGTCACCTCGACCAGCCGTGCGGCTTTTCGCGCGTTTCAATCCTTCGGATCCGCATTCTCAACCACCGGCTTCCGGGTGGTTCTTGCCCCGGTTCAACCCTAACCGTTCCCGACTGCGGTCGCATGGCTTCCCGGCAACCGCTCGGGAAGTCCAATCGCTTCGCCCTTTTCCCTGCTTTCCATGCCGTACTTTCCCGGCTAGGTCTTGTCGGTGCTCTGCTCGTTGCGATTGATGAATTTCCGGTGCTTCGAATCGCTGGCCCTTGATGTGCCACCCGCAGGCACCATTCTGATAGGCGCCAACGCAGCCGGTAAAACCTCGGTTTTAGAGGCCCTCTGCGTGCTCATCCGCTTGCATTCACCACGCAGCCAGCGCATGGCCACCCTCGCCCGCATCGGCAGTGACGGCTTCGGCGTCGCCGGCGATCCCTGGGGAAGCGATCGCCAAGTCCGCCATGACCGCAACGGTTGGACGCTCAAAACCCACGACCACGACCCGGCCAACCGCAACACCTACCTCGAAGACGGAGGTCTCGTGGTCTGGATGGGAAACGACGACCTCGACTTGATCCGAGGCCCCGGTGAAACCAGACGCCGCTACCTCGATTTCATCGGCACCCAGATCGACCCCCATTACCGCCACTCATGGTCACGATACCGCCGCGCCCTCCGCGCAAAAAACCTCCTGCTCAAAGCCGGCAGCCCGCGCCATGCCGAAATCCTTGCCTATGAGGAAATCCTCATCGAACACGGCACTGTCCTCATCAATGCCCGCACCCGCCTCGTCGACGATCTCGCGCCTCTCGCCGCCACCGCTCAACGCGCCATCAGCCACCAAGATGAACCCCTCACCCTGCAATACCTCCGCGCCTCCGGCCCCGATTTCCGCGAATCATTGATCCTCGCCCGCGATCGCGAAGCTCGACTCCGCCAAGCCGTCGTCGGCCCGCATCGCGACGACCTCACCCTCAGAATCCACGGCAAACCCGCCACCGACTTCGCCAGCGAGGGCCAACAACGAACCCTCGCCATCTCCCTCAAACTCGCCCAGGGAAAATTGCTCGAATCACGCGGCGGAAAACCACCCATCTATCTGATAGATGATATTTTCGGCGAGCTCGATCCTGCCCGCCGTAACGCGCTGATGAGGAATCTTCCGCCGCTCGCACAAAAGTGGATCACCACCACCCACATCGATTGGTTGCAAGAAACCCCGGAGCTTGACGGCATCAACCGCTTCACCGTGCGCGGCGGAAAGTGCTCGCCTGGCTTCCCATAAACTTCGGGACGCCATCACAGGCGAACCGCAAGCCGCGTCTGGCGCGTCAACGGAAATTCCTGAGTGACCGGCACGTGAGACCGGCGGTGGATCCCCACCAACACACCAATCGCCGCGAGACTGAACACAAGGCTGGTGCCACCATAACTCACAAAGGGCAGCGGCAGCCCATCGTTGGGAAGAAGCGCCGTGATCACCGCGATGTTTTGCATCGCTGGAACCACAACCACGCAAGTCAATCCAAGTGCGACACAGCGGTTGAAAACCCCCTTGGCCTGCAGCGCAATCCCGCAACCCGCTACTGCTATCAATACATAACAAAGCACCGCCCCCAACGTGAACGGAAGCCCTAACTCCTCACCCACCACAGGAAAAATAAAATCAATGTGCGCAAATGTCAGCGTGCCAAATTTTTCGACTCCATTTCCCAGGCCGACGCCCCACGGTCCGCCGTTGCCCAAGGCGAGCAAGGCCCGCCACTGCTGCATTCCCCGATCGAGTTGATGAATCGGGTTTTCCAGATCCCGCCAGGCCACGATGCGCCCCCAGCGGTTTGCGTCGTGATAGATATACCATCCGGCCGCAGAAAGCATGGTGAGCGCGCTCGGCACGGCATAAATCAGGCGCGTGCCCACACTAAAAAGCACCGCGCCCACCGCCACTGAAAGAGAAAGAGCAGTGCCAATGTCGGTCTCCCCCGCTATCAACAAAATCGGAATGCCCGCGATGCATCCCGGAATCACAAAACCACGCCAAAACGTGTGCACTTCGGTTTGCCACCTGGCAAACCACGATGCGAGCGCAAGCATCACGACAATTTTGGCCGCCTCTGATGGCTGGAACTGCGAAATGATCGGTGCCTTGATCCACCGGCTGGATCCATACTGTGGATCCGCAATTCCAGGAACATAACATAGCACTAACAAAACACAGGCACCAAGAAACAACCAAGGCGAGAATGCCCTCAATAACTCAAGCGGAAACCTTGACGCAATCACCGCAAAAACAAGCCCGATCAACACCATGCCCGCCTGATGTTGTAAAAAATAATAGGGACCGAAGCCCTTCACCCAAGCGCCCGTGCTGGTCAGCATAACCAGCCCTAGCGCGACCAACGCGGCAACTGCGGCGCAGAGAATGGTGGAACAATGGCGGGTCATCACGGAAATGAATAAGTGCAAATGAGATTTCAACTCTGCGGGATTTTCAGTTTCATGCCAGCCTGTAATTTCCGAGCATCGCTCATTCCATTGGCTCGCATAAGGTTATCCTGGCTCACCTTGTGCCGGTTCGCAATTTTCCAGACACTGTCGCCCGACTGCACCACATACCATTTACCCGTGCCTCCCGCAACCGTGGACGCCGCCGAATCCGATGCCGGCTTCGCCCCGCCCGAACGAACCGGACGGGCCTTGGGTGCCGCACTCACATTCACGGGTTCCGCTGCCACCAACCCCTGCTCAAGGTCCGCTCGCGATGACTCATGAATCGCGGCCACCTCCGACGCTGCCATCGCAGCCGCGCGCTTCGGCGGAATTTTGAGAATCGACCCGGGGCCGATGTCCACGTGCTTGTTCACTAACCGCAACTTCGATTCATCAACCCCTTCCGCAGTGGCAATGCGCGCATAATTGTCCCCGGCTCTCACAATGTACGGCTTCTCACCGGTTGCCAAACGCGGAAGATCCGGACGTTTCGAAAGAACCGGCAAAGTGGTGGCCACCTCGGCAGCCACCACTTTGGCAGGTACCTGACGCTTCGCCATGCGGCTGTCCAAAAACTTTTGATGAACAAAAATCAGACCGATCGCAACGATGTGAATGAGAAAAATGATGATCAGCGCACGCGATATCTTCGAGTTTCCTTCATCCGAATCCATCTCCGCGATGAAGGCCGGCGCCGCAACCCGTTGTTTGCGATAGCGGGTGACAGCACTCAGACGGCGAAACATGCCGTGAGTAACAGGACGACGTTTGACAGAGAGTGTTCGAAATTTCATGGCAGTGAGTTAACGGAGTTGGTGGACAAGATCACGGAAAGAATTCCCCCGCTGTTCATAACCGGAAAATTGGTCAAACGACGAGGTGCCGGGCGAAAGAAGAATAGTCGAACCAGGCGGCGCGAGACTCCGGGCTGCCGCAAGCGCATCCGCTAGAGTCGACACCGACTCGCTCGAAACCGCCTCGGAAAACAACGCGGCCAAGGGACGGGCAATCTGTCCGAATGTCACCGTGGCAAGCGCCTTTTCACGCAGCATCGGCAACACCGACGCATAATCAAGACCCTTCTCCTTGCCTCCCGCAATCAACACCACCGGACGCGTCTGCGAACGCAAGGCGCTCTCTAACGCATGAAGATTCGTCGCCTTCGAGTCATTCAAGTATTCCACCCCGTCCAATGTGCGAATCAACTCACATCGATGCGGCGGCGGGGCATAGCCGTTGAGCGCCTCACGCATCACTGATGCCCCTATCCCAAGCGCCTGGCAGGCGGCGAGCGCCGCCATCAAATTCTCGGCATTGTGCAGCCCGCGCAAACCGGTGTCATGATCCATGTCGATCCAGGTTTCTCCCGCATGACAGATGATATGACCGTTAGAAAACCAATCCGCTTCCGGATCTGTGGTGGAAAACGTCACAACCCGCGCAGATAGCACAGGAAGATCCTCGCCCCCACGGACGACTGCAGTGTCACTCGCGCATTGACGACCGAAAATCCGGAGTTTCGCTGCGCGATAGGCATCCACTGACGCATATCGGTCCATGTGATCCGGCGCAAAGTTGAGCCAGATCGCAACCTCCGGATGAAATTGATCCACGGTTTCAAGCTGGAAAGAACTGAGCTCAAGTGAAACGACGGCTGGAGCATTGGCCTGAAGAACCACCTCGCAAAACGGTGTGCCATAGTTGCCGCAAGGCGTACCTCCCAATCCGGCATGCGCCAATACCCGCGCCACAAGTTCGGTCGTCGTGGTTTTCCCATTGGTGCCCGTAATGCCAATGATTTTCCCCTGATAGAAACGAGCGGCGAACTCAACCTCTCCTATGACTTCTCCGGCATGACGCGCAAAGGCGGCGACATACGACCCATAACTGTCAATGCCAGGACTCAACACCAATACATCCGAAACCACCTCCCCGCCCACCTCCTCAGTGACATCAAAATGAATTTCCACCCCTGCTGGCATGTCCGCTAACCCCCCAGCCCCGGCCGCATCCCAAACCGATACCCGCGCACCCTCGCGAACCGCCAACAGCGCCGCGGCTCGGCCACTGCGACCGCCCCCGAGAATGGCTACGTGTTTTCCTGTGAGTTGCATTTTTTCGATCAGGCAATTTTGAGAATGGCAAGCCCGAACAGGGCAAACATGATAGAGAGAATCCAGAAACGCACAATCACCTGGCTTTCATGCCATCCGAGAAGTTCAAAATGGTGGTGGATCGGCGACATTTTAAAAATCCGCTGCTTGCGCAATTTGAAGCTGCCGACCTGAAGGATGACCGAGAGGGCCTCCATGACGAAAACGCCGCCGATGATGACGAGCAGAAGTTCCTGTTTCGTGCAGATCGCCGCAGTGCCCAATGCCCCGCCAATCGCCAATGACCCGGTGTCCCCCATGAACACCTTCGCCGGATGACAGTTGAACCATAAAAATCCGAAACACGCGCCCGCCAATGCCATCAAAAATACCGAAAGCTCACCAATGTAAAGATTGTGAGGAATCACCAAATACTCGACAGCCATGAAATAATGCCCCGCAAAATACGCCAGCAAGGCATAGGATAGCGCCGCGCTGATCGTGCAGCCCGTGGCCAACCCGTCCAGTCCGTCTGTCAAATTCACCGCGTTCGAACAACCCACAATGATCAACGCGAAAAAAAGGATCACAAACGCGTGAAGATTGAAAAGCGGCGTCTTTAATAGCGGAAAACAAATCGCCCCAATGTCTATCGGATTGTTTCTCCCGAGACGAAACCCTGCCTCTCCCGAATCAATTTGCCCGACCCCTGCACCAATGCCTGAAATCTCCGGCTTGTAATAAATAAACGCAGCCGCAATCAATGCGATCACAACCTGCCAGAATAACTTCGTCCGACCACTCAGACCATCGGATTTTTTTTCCCGCACCTTCTTGTAATCGTCACAAAGACCTAATAACCCACAGGCACCCATGGTGCACGCGCAAACGGCGACGAATGGGTTGAGCGGACGCGAGCACACCAGAGTGGCAATCAACACTGTGCCGAGTATCAGCACGCCTCCCATCGTCGGAGTTCCGAGCTTACCCCCGTGAAGCTCCGCAAGTTTGTGCACTTCCTCGGCGCTGCGAATCGGTTGACCGACTTTCAGCGAGATCAGCTTGCGGATCACCCACGGACCAAAAAACAACGACAGAATAAATGCGAGCAGACCCGCACTGGCCGCTCGAAAGGTGATATATTGAAATAAGTTGAGGAAGCGACACGAGATCGCCCAAGCCTCACCATGCTCGTATGCCTTGAACCAGAAATCGAAAATCGCGGGAAGCATCAGTTGTTAGGGAAAGCGGTGTGCATCACTCGTTCGACGGCGGCGGAGCGACTCCCTTTGAACAGGACTCCGTCACCCGGTTGAACCTCGCGGACAAGCCACTTGGCCGCATCGTCAAGCACCGAAAAATGATGCGCGCCCTTCGCGCCGTCAGCAATTCCCTCGCTGCCCTCTCCCACGGCAACCACCGTGAGATGATGCTGCGCAGCGAGCTCACCCACACGCAGATGGGCATCCGGGCCGTGCACCCCGAGTTCTCCCATGCGGCCTAACACAATGATCCTCCTGGCACCTTGGGGCACCGGCATGTCCGACAAGGTTTCAATGGCGGCGGCCATGCTCTCGGGATTTGCATTGTATGTGTCATCCACAATCGTGACACCCTGCCACAGGTAACGCCGGAGACGACCGTCAGTGAGTCTCGCCGCAGTGAGACCCGCAGCAATTTCCTCGACAGGAACACCGAGCTTCCAGCCCACTCCCGCTGCTAACAGCGCATTGGTCACCATGTGCCGCCCATGCACCGACAACACCACCTCTGCTTTCCCCGCCCCCTCAATGACAAGTGTGAATCCTGTGCCTTCGGCTTCAAAACGCAGGTTTTCCGCGCGGACCAAACCCCGGCCATTGCCAACGGGAATAATCGATGCCTTCGTGCGCAGGCGGAGGTATTCATGATACTCGCAAGTGGCTGGAATGAAAAGAATGCCATCCGCCGGCAACGCGCGCGCAAGCGTTCCCTTTTCCTCGGCGATGGCGTCGCGGGAACCAAAAAACTCAATATGAGCGCTGCCGATGTTGGTGATGATTCCATATTTCGGCCGGGCGATTTCACAAAGCGGCGCGATCTCACCCGAATGATTCATCCCCATCTCCCAAACGGCGGCACCGTGCTGCGGCGTGGCGGAAAGCACCGTGAGCGGAACCCCAATGTGGTTGTTCTTGTTCCCGCGCGTAGCGCAAACATCAAAACGCCTCGATAAAACCGCAGCCGTGAAATCCTTGGTGCTTGTCTTTCCGTTAGAACCGGTGATGGCCACCACCGGTATATCAAGTTGCTTGCGCCACCAATGCGCGAGCCGCTGCAATGCCAGCAAAGGATCCGTCACCACAATCACCGCACCCTGTGAGGGAATCCCGCCTTCCCACTGGCTGACAACCACCACCTCCGCCCCCGATTCCAACGCGCCCTTGGCAAAATCATCCCCCTTAAAATGCTCCCCACTCAGCGCAAAAAAAACCGATCCTCGCGGCAGCGTGCGGGTATCCGTGGAGACCCCGCCCGATACCAGCGCATCGGCACACCCGACGGCGACGGACGTGCCGAGGATTTCCGCGATTTGTTTTGCGCTCAGGGGTTGCATCGGCTTTCAGAAATGATTTGTGAGCGGTCACGCAACGCTTTCGCCGCGTGCTTCCGGTCATCGAACTCAATCACTCGATCAGAAAATTGCTGGGTGGTCTCATGACCCTTCCCGGCAATCAAAATAATATCTCCTGATAGAGAATTCTTCACGGCATAGGAAATCGCCTCGGCGCGATCGGCAATGCTGATGTGGCCCTTCCCGCGCATGCCCACTTCGATTTCCCGAATGATCGCGAGCGGATCCTCCGAGCGCGGATTATCCGAGGTGATGACACAGGCGTCGCTGTGACGCGCGGCCGCAGCAGCCATGAGCGGGCGCTTGCCGGTGTCGCGGTCACCACCACAACCGAACACCGTGATCAAGCGACGCGGATCAAGCTCCTTGAGCGTGCGACAGGCATTTTCCAGCGCATCGGGCGTGTGCGCGTAATCCACAAAAACCGTTGCACCACCTGCATGACCCACATTTTCCATCCGACCCGGCACTTGCGGCGCAGTGGCCGCAGCGGCGACCGCCTCCCTCGGGCGGATACCACAAGCATGGGCCGAGGCAAACGAGGCGAGCAGATTGTGCACGTTAAAGCGCCCAATCAGCGGTGAACGAACCAGATAGGTTTTTCCTTTTGCGGCGAGTTCGAATTCCATGCCGCGGGAATTCTGGCGGAAGTTGTTAGCCCGGAAATCACATTGCACGCCAAATCCAAAACGGATGACAGGGATTTTTCCGGCAAGGGCATCTGCCAGTTCCACACCACAGGCATCGTCGGTGTTGATCACCGCCACCGGACTTTTCCCATGCGGATCTGCCGCAAGCGATAGAAACCACTCCGCCTTTGCCTGATAATAGGAATCAAGCGTACCATGGTAATCGAGATGATCCCGCGTGAGATTGGTGAACACACAGGCATCAAAACCCATCGCAGAAACGCGTTTCTGATGAATCCCGTGTGAGGAAACTTCCATCGCAACGCCCCGGCACCCGTGGTCTTTCATTCGTCCGAGCAGCGCGAAAAGTTCAATCGGCCCCGGCGTGGTGTGCTTCGCCGGCTCCACCGACTCGCCGTCGTCAACCACAATCGTCCCTAACAAACCGGCGCGGTGCCACACGGTTTTCATGATGTGGTGAATCAAAAAAACCGTGGTGGTTTTTCCATTGGTGCCAGTGACACCGACCACCTGAAAATCCCTCCACGGGTGGCCGGCAAGCGCGGAGGCAAGTTGCGAAACCGCAGCCCGACTGTCCGGCACGTGCAGCCAGGCAACCGACCGATGAAGATCCGCCGGCGGGGCGGTTTCCGCAAGAATCACACCTGCACCCGCCGCAAGAGCGTCATCAATGAAGCGGTGGCCGTCGACAGAAACCCCGCGGACCGCCGCGAAAATCGCGCCTTTTACCACCTCACGCGATGACACGGTCAATGCAGCCACCTCGGTGTCCACCGGGCCGGACACCGTCGCTCTGGGAAGACAGGAAATGACATCTCTGAGAATCATCGGACTGTGGCAGTGGCAAGAGGCGAAACAATCGGCTCGGTCGGATTCAAACCCATGGAGGCGGCGGCGCGCACCGCAATCCGGCTGAAAACTGGCGCGGCAATAGTGCCCCCTAACAGACGAACTTTTTGCGTGCCAGGATCATCGATGACAACTAGACACACAAAGGCAGGATCCTCCGCAGGCATCATGCCCACAAAGGAAACTATATACTTGTTATTGTAATATCCGCCTTTTGGATTGTGCTTTAAAACCGTTCCGGTTTTACCGGCCACTCGGAATCCTGGCACTGCCGCCAAGGTGGCGGTTCCGCCGGTCATGACCACTTTCCCCAATGCGGTTCTCATTTGGATGGCCGTCTGCGGTTTGAGCACCTCTGCCATCACCACAGATGAAAAGTCCTCGACCAGAGTGCCGTCATTGGCAATGAGCGACTTGATGATGAGTGGCTTCCTCAGTTTCCCATCACCTGCAATCACCGAATAGGCGCACGCCAATTGCAACGGCGTGACATTCGCCGCATATCCAAAACACGCCCGCGAAAAATCCACTTCGTTGCCTGTATTGCGAGCGCTTCCCGCGCTTTCACTGCTGAGTTGAATCCCGGTTTTCTGTCCGAATCCGTAGCGATGAAGGTAATCATAAAAACGCCTCGCACCGAGCTGCCTGCCCAGGTTGCAGGTCCCGTTATTGTTGGATTTTTGAAGCACCCCTTCAAAGGTCAGAATGTCGGCCGGATGCTCGTCCTTCACCTCAACATGTCCGGACTTGTAATAGCCATTGTAGCAATTGACCGGAGTCAATGGACTCACCAATCCTTCATTCAAGGCACCGGAGGTGGCCACGATTTTGATGGTCGATCCCGGTTCATAAACCGCCTGAATGGCATAGTTATAGCCGGCTTCCGCAACATTTTCCTTATGATTCAAATCAAAGTTCGGACGGCTTGCCATGGCGAGCACTTCTCCGGTCTTTGGATCCATCAGTACGACCGCTCCGCTCTGGGATTCAAACTCGGCAAGCCCTGCATCCAACTCCTCCTCAACGATCATCTGAAGACCTATATCAATCGTGAGCTGAACATTGAGCCCGGCACTCGGCGGAAGCAGACTTGCCGCATTCCCCGGCACGATCAGTCCGCGGGCATCACGACAATGCTCACGCCATCCGTCGCGCCCGGCCAGGTATTCCTCCATCGATGATTCCACGCCAAACCGACCCGTCACCCGGGTCACGATCTGCCCCTGATCGTCCGCTTCCTCAACCTCGCCGGTGAAGCCGATGAGATGAGTCGCAAGATCGGGCGTGGGATACCACCGTTGAATCGATTTCTGGAATTCAAAACCCATAATCCAATGCTTGGCCACCATCTCCCGAAGATTCTCAGCCACGTCCTCAGGAATGTTTTTATCAATGACCACCCATTTGCCTTTTCGACTTTCTATTTTTTCGCGCAGTTCCTCACGGCGCATGCCGAGCGGACGGGCAATCACGCCCACCGCATAATCCAGATGCTCCTGGACGATGGTCTCCGCCGGTTCTCGGGCAAGGATTTCTCCACGCAATCCATTGATCCGTTGGCGTTGCTTTGCGGGATCCAAATCATTCCATCCCGCTTCCGCGCTGGCTTTCTGATAGGCAAGCCCATAACTCGCCAACTTGGGATCCGCGAGGTGATTCTTGTCCACGAAAATCGTGACCCCAGGAATGCATTTGGCAAGCGGTTCCTCATGGCGATCCACGATCATCCCCCGAAGCGCCGGCAATTTTTCAACCCGCTGAAATGCCTTGCGCGAGCTTTCCGCATACCGATGGCGATCCACCAGTTGAATCTGAACCAACCTCGCGGAAAGCACACTGAGACCGATCACTAAGATCGAGCAAAGAAGCATGCAGCGGGTTTGAAACGGGGAATTCACGAGTTAGGGGGCGACAGACGCAACGCTTCGCCGACTCGGCGGCGCGGAATCAATCTCTTCCACAAAAGTGAGCGAAAGCGGACGCAAGGTGGATCCGTTTTGTTCGAGTTGCTTGCGGATCTCGAAACGATTGAGAAGTTGATCCATGCGCATCTTGGCAGTGCATATCTCAAGCTGGCAGTGTTCCATATTGCGGTCGATCACGTCGATTTCTCGCCTCACCCTGATCTGGCTGTTCTTGTAAAATCCATTCAGCACACCGCCAGCGGCCATGATCGTAACACCCAAAATCATTGCTAAAATTGGAAAACTGGAGGCTCGGGATTCGTGGCGGCGACGGTTCATGGCGGTGGTTCTAATAGACGTGCAACCCGCAGTTTGGCACTGCGGGCTCTCGGGTTCAGGGTGGTTTCTTCAGCGGTAGGTATCAGGGCCTTGCGGGCAAGCAGTTCAAATTGAAAATCCGGATTCGGCCGGGGCTCGGGCCACCCAGGGTCATCCACAAAACCCGTCGACCGATGCTTGAGAAATCGTTTGACCAAACGGTCCTCAAGACTGTGAAACGTGATGACCAACAACCGCCCTCCCGGCTTCAGCACCTTTGGCGCGGCGGCTAGCGCCGAAGCAAGCGATTCTAACTCCTCATTCACCGCCATCCGAATGGCTTGAAAGGCACGGGTCGCCGGATGCGTCCGACCATGACGCGGCACCGCTTGCTCAATGCAGGCCGCCAATTCCAAAGTGGTTTCTAACGGCCGAACGGCCCGCTGCTTCACGAGCGCCGCCGCAATCCGGCGGGCCTTCGGCTCTTCTCCCAATTCAAAAAGAATCCGCACGAGTGCGGCCTCATCCCATTGGTTCACCACCTCCGCAGCCGTGTGCGGGCTTGACGGACCCATGCGCATGTCCAGCGGCCCATCACGCATGAAGGAAAACCCGCGAACCGGGGAATCAAGCTGACGGGATGAAACCCCGAGATCTAACAATAATCCATCCGCCCTTGCCCCATTTTGAATCTCGGGAATATCACACAACCGCGAAAAGTTTCCCTCCCATGTGGAAAATCGGTCGGCATATCCAGTAAGCCGCGTGCACGCATGCTCCAATGCCTCGGGATCACGATCAACCCCTAACACCCTCGCTCCTTCCTTGAGAAACCCCTCGCTGTGACCACCGCCGCCCAATGTACCATCGATAATGAACTTGCCCGACCCCGCATCCATCCATGCACGAACTTCCACCGGAAATACCGGAAGGTGATAGATCGCTCCATCCGCCGTGCCACCGCAATCCACGGTGGCCTGCGCCGACAACCAGCCGGAAGCGGCGCAGACACCCGTGGTACTCACCCGATGACGCACCGTCCCGAGCGCGTCGTTCGGTTTTGCCGAGGATCTTCGCGAGGTCCGCGCGGACAACCAGCCGGAAGCCGCGCGAACCATCGTTTCAAGGCACCCAAGAAGTTCTGTCCCGAGAGACTTCCATAGTGCGACAGAAAAATCACCCGGACACCGCGCCCACCAACCGGCCGATGCGATGCCAAGGTCCAATCGAAAAAACGCACGACCCGCAGTCCAGGACCGCTCCATGCATCCATCAAACTCCAGCATCCGATCGAACATCGAAACAGGAGCCATCACCGCGTGTGAGCGGGCCGCTGGATAGGCTGCGGTGGATCGGGTGGGCCACATGGCTATTGTGGGGTGCGTGATAACTAAATGTTAGAATGTTAGAAAATGCCGAGCTCGTCATTGTCCGGCTCGCTGCTCTCAATGTTCAATGCGGCTTCAAAGTTCACTTTGCTCCAAATCTCAAAATAGATGCCCCGGCCGACCAGATACACTTCCGCCTCCGCCACGATCCCGGCTTGCTCACTCAGATCTTTCGGAACCAACAGCTTGCCTTGCTCGTTCAGCGTGACCTCGCGACTCCGCATCGCCAAGCGACCCAGCATCTGACCCTTCTCCTTCGGCGTCATCGAACTCGCCTGAACCAATTCCACCTTCTCATTGTAGGCATCCTGACTCAGCACCTTCACCACCGGCATCTCATGCTCCTTCGAAAACAATAAAAACAACGACATGCCCGCCTCCGGACGCCACAAGGGCTGAATGGAAACCCGGAATTTCGGGTCCATCTTGCAGAGCTTGAAGCCCTTGTATCGTTGGTCGGCTCGTTTCATCAATCTGGCTGACGGACGCATCAGCGTCGCTAAAGTGCACAGAAACACACTGGAGCACAAGAATAAACTGAGAAAAGACGATAAAATTTTTCACCCTTGTAAATCAATGAGTTACACCACGAATAGGACGAAATTTTATGCTTTCTTGCGCTTGAAACCGACGATCCCGTGATATTTTTTAAAGTAAAAGCCCTCCATCTCAAAGCTTTTTCAATAAAATTGGCAACGCGGTGTATTTCAGAACCACTCTTGGAACATTGAGTGGAATTGGCCGCGCGACTGGACATCAGACGCATTCGGAAAGACGCCAGACTCAACACAAAGCCAGGCCATCAGGATCTGTCCATGAACGGCGCAAGGAATGATGGGCCAAGTCCATACCGCCACGAAACAATCGATATCTCCGATGTAAGGGGGAAGCCCGTGAAACGCCACCGCATAGCCACCGATTATTAGATACTCAACCGCATGTTTTTCGAGTAATTCGATAAACTCGCGAAAGTCTTGATTGAGCTTCTCCATGCTTGTCTCCAGCCTGGGATGACCGGATTTCCAGATTGTGCAGGTCCCGTTGAACCGCTAGGAGTCGCGCATGGATTTTGCAACATTGAGTCGCTGGGCGGATGAGGAACTCAAGAACCTGATTCAGGTGCTCCCGAAGGACGTGCAAGCGGCCGCCCGGAAACTGCCGGTTTCGATGGAAGAGAAACCCGGGCAGGGAGCGTTCGACGAGGAATTGGACGGCGATGAACTCGGCCTGTTCGAGGGGCCGTCGGCAATGGAGGAATCGGACCCATCGGAGCTTTCGAGGATCCGGTTGTTTCTCAGCAACCTGTGGGATTGGGTCGAGGGGGACGAGCAGGATTATCGTGACGAGGTGGGCACCACGTTTTTGCATGAGCTCGGCCACTATCTCGGCTGGGACGAGGACGATGTGAATGAACGCGGGCTGGAATAAGAGTGCAAAAATTGCTCTGGCAAAGACGCGTGAATCCATAGTAGATCGGATCCATCACCCACCCGCACCATGGACATTCTCGGATTCATCAAAGGCGAACTGCTTGAAATCATCGAATTCAATGACGACTCGCGTGACACGCTCGCGTGGCGTTTTCCGGATAACGACAAGGCGATCAAGCACGGCGCCCAATTGATTGTGAGAGAGAGCCAGGCCGCGCAATTTGTATATCTCGGTCAATATGGGGATTGCTTTGCACCGGGCAAGCACTCGCTCGTCACGGACAACATCCCCGTGCTCAACCGCCTCAAGGGTTGGAAATACGGTTTTGAATCGCCGTTCAAGGCGGATGTCTATTTCATCACCACACGCCTTTTCACCGGCAACAAATGGGGCACCGCCAATCCGGTCATGATGCGCGACAAGGACTTCGGCGTCGTCCGCTTGCGCGCCTTTGGCACTTTCGATTTCAAGATCACCGACCCACCGGTTTTCCTCAAGGAAGTTGCCGGCACGGACTCACACTTCCGCCTTGATGAATTCTCTGACGCGATGCGCTCGCGCATTATCAGCGTCTTCAGTGATGCCCTCGCTTCCTGCGGGGTGCCCGCGCTCGATGTCGCCTCGCGCTATTCCGAATTGGGCGATGCCCTGCTTCCGCTGATCAATCCGCAGGTGACCCCGAAATACGGCATCGAGATCACCAGTTTCCTCGTTGAGAATGTTTCCGTGCCGCCGGAAGTGGAGGCCTCTATCGACAAGCGTTCCAGCATGTCGGCTCTCGGAAACCTCAACGACTACGTGAAATTCCAGATGGGCGAGTCGATGACCCAAGGTGCAGCAGGCGGCACTTCGGCCGCCGCCATGCCCGCGCAAATGGCCATGGGCTTCGGCCTTGCACAGGAAATGGTCAAGTCGATGCAGGCCGCGCCGGCATCATCCAGCGCCGCGCCTCCCCCCTCGGTGCCAACCGCCTCGATGCCGGATCTTCTCACTCCGGCCCAAGCCGCACAATCACTCGGCGTCACCGAAGCCGATGTGATCGCCTCGCTCGATGCAGGCGATTTAAAAGGCAAAAAAATCGGCAGCGCCTGGCGAATCACCCGAACCGCACTCGAGGCATTTCTCGCCGAATAGTCCGAAGCCTGTTAGAATCGACATGCCGGATCAATGAAACTTCTCATCTAACGGTTTGTCGGGTAGCACCCAATCCTGTGCTAAAACCCGGGTAATTTCGAATTGCCGTGAATCCGAGCCATCCACCCTGCGAATCTCGATCGTGGCCCGATTGATTTGTGCGCCGCCTACAAAGATCTGCTCCATGGCAAGCGCTTGGGGAGAGCCAGTTTTACAATATCCAAGCAGCTGGTGCGGATCATTGAGCAGCAGTTCCTTGGCTTCGGGGGAGCTAATGGCAAAGCAAATCCAGCTGCTGTCATTCTGAAACACCCCATTGAAGTAATAATCCTTGGCCACAAAAACCCTTCCTCGCATCTGATTCTCACGCCGATCCATAAAATCCTTCCAGGAAGATTGGTGGGTTCTCGCAAAGGCTTCAAAATCCACCTTCCAGATGCCCTTGGCATCGGGCGTCAGAAAGGCCAACCGCTCATTGGGAGGAGACTTGTCCGCATACGTCACTAACACCCCTTCTAACGGCAAGCCGTCCACATCCATGCTGCTGAGCCAGTCGTATCGTTCCACTGCGCCGTCCTGGGTTTCACTGGCCACGATAAATGCCACCGAATCCGCAGGGCTTACACTACCCAGGCGAAAGAAATTTCCAACCTTTTCGGGATCGCGGTTAGCGAGTGCCTGTTTCACCAAATCAAGGGCGACTGCTTCACTGGGTGCGTCGAATTGAGAGACAATCCTGACCTGCGCCTCCGTATACCCCGCAGTCACCGAAGGAGTCGTGTTCTTGTGAAGGCGCAGCCAAACCATCATAAAACCGCCAATCACCGCCAAGGTTGTGAGAGTGAAGACCCACGACAGAATCCGGACCATCCGTTTTCGGTGTGCCTGCATCGCGGGAGTCAAAACTTCCCCGCGACGCGATTTTCTCGCACTGCCGGGCAATTCCACATCGCGCAGACGTGACATCCGACCCAACCCGATCGAATCGCCTGTCGTGCCCGCGTGGCGGGACACAATGCCGCGGCGTATTTTATCGGATTTCATAAAAAAGGTGGGATCGGTGAACTCAATCAACGGGGGACCATCGTGATGCGTAGACGGTCATAATGATCTTCTGGACGAAACAGCCAACCCGGTTGGCGATCCACCATCTCATAATCGGTGAGCATAAACTCCGAAAGAAATTGGTTGCTGTTCGGTTCATAAACCTCCCGTCCCGTGTAATAGCCGTGAATGCGATACTCCGCATTCGCGTCAAAACCATAACTCTGACCGGGAGCTCCACTTTCCGACATCCGATCCGGCGTGGACTTCTTTTCCTCGCGCATGATCACCAACTTCGCCCGGTTCCAAGATTCCCGAGGCTGCCTCAAATACCCCCAAAAACGCGTTTTTTCAACGAGGTATCTCCTTCCATAATAAAAATTCCCAGTCGGCTCCGCCGCAATCCTCGCATCCCGTTCCTCAGTCGTGGGCCCTCCTAAATTCCCCGACCCCAGCGACGAGGTGCCGCACTGGGTCAATACCGCAGAAACCCCGCACAAAACCACCACGTTCCATATCAATCTCAACATGCTTCGAAAAATAGGCAAATCACCCACCTCCCGGCAAGCACCGAAGTCGGCACCTCCATCATTGGAATTGTTGATCAAAGGGAACGGCGGACATCACCCAATCCTCGGCCAAAACTCTCGTGATCTCGAACTGCCGGGATGCCGCACCCTCGACCCGCCGAATTTCCAGAGTCGCCCGTTGCAACCTCCCGTTACCGGGCGTCATGCCCGCAAACCAATTGATCCGCGCCATGGCAACGGCCTGCGGCGAGCCCTTCCGGCAATAACCTAACAAGCCCGACTCAAGGTCGGGTGATGCCATTCCATAACAGACCCATTTCCCTTCATCACTGAAAGGACCATTGTAATAATTGTCCTTCGCAAACAGGATGCGCACTACGCCTTGGTCAGCGCTCGTCTCGAACAACTCGCCCCACAAGGGATTCACCGTCCGCGCAAAGGCGTCAAAATCGATTTTCCATTGCCCGTTTTGATCGGGCGTCAAGAACGCCAGGCGATTGCGCCGCTTGCCTTCCTTCCGGGTGTTCACGACCACCCCGTCAAGCAACAGTCCATTCGCATCCATGCTGCTCCGCCAATCGCAACGCGTGATCGCACCATCCAGCTCCTTCATCCCGCTCAAAAACCTTACCACCACCTCGGGACTGGCCGATCCCATCCGGAAAAATTCAGCGACCTTGCCCGGGTCCCGGATCTTGAGCGCCTGCGTCACGCGAGCCATCGCCACCTCCTCCGTGGGCGACTCGAATCGGGGGACGGCACGTGCGCTCGGCTTGGCGGCCTGCGCGCTAGCAGCCAACTTGTTGCGATTCATGCCGGATCGCAGCCAGATCCCCACCACCGCCGCAAGCACCCCTGCGGCGATCACTGCCAAGACTCCTGACCACAGAAAAACACGCAACCTCCCTCTCTTCTGCTCGCGGCTGCCACGACCCTGATCTCGGCGCTTTTTTTTCCAGCGACCACCCTTTTGAAGCCCCGTGCCTGGCAAACGCCCCAGACGCCCAAGACTGGGCGCATCTCCCGCGGTCCGATCAATACGCTTGGCCCGAACCGCCCGCTGAATATCATGTGGATCCATGTTAGAAAAAAAACTTTTAGGTGACTGGACAGCGAACTGCAAGCCGGAATCGCGACAGTGCGGATTCCCCGCTTGGCACTACAGGGCAAACCGGTGATCATACCGCCATGTCACGTATCCTGATCACCCTGGGAGACCCCGCCGGCATCGGCCCGGAAGTCATCGACCGTGCCCTCGCATCCGGGCTCTTGCCCCACGGCTTCGAATTCGTCGTCCTCGGCGATCGACAGGCCGGCACTCCGGGCAAACCGACCCAACGGTCGGCCGCCGCCGCCCTCGCCGCCCTCGACCAGTCGGTCGAAGAACTCACACACGGCACCGCCGCCGCCGTGGTCACCGGCCCCGTGTGCAAGGCCGGCCTCCAGTCTAACGGCTTCCCGTTTCCCGGCCAAACCGAGTATTTCGCACACGCCTTCGGCGTCGACAAGTTCAGTATGCTGCTCACGGGCAACACGCTCACCGTCGGATTGGTCACCATTCACGAATCGCTCGCGAATGTTCCCGCATGGCTCACTGCCGACCTGATCTATCAGACCGGGTCGCTCACTGCCGGATTTTTGAAGAGATGCGGAAACCTGAACCCACGCATTGCCGTGGCGGGACTCAACCCACACGCCGGCGAAAACGGGGCCTTCGGCGACGAGGAAACCCGCGTGATTTTGCCGGCCATTCAACGCCTGAACGCAAGCGGGTCCGGAGTGTTCAGTGGCCCGGAGGTTCCTGACGCAGTCTTTCGCGCAGCGGCACACGGGCAGTTTGACGCGGTCTTGGCCATGTATCATGATCAGGGATTGATCCCCCTCAAACTGCTGGACTTTGACAATGCCGTGAATGTCACACTCGGACTTCCCGTCCCGCGCACCAGCCCGGACCACGGCACCGCCTTTTCCATCGCCGGCAAACACCAGGCGGACCCCTCGTCCATGATTGCCGCCATCCGCCTGGCCTGCCGCCTCGCCTGATGGTTTTTACACCTTGCCGGCCCGCTAAGTCTCTAACCGCCTTCCTCCCGGCGCTTCCCTCGTCCCTGATAGAACAGCGCGAACACCACCCAACACCCGGCGATCATTGCCGCCAAAACCGTCCAGAACAACGACCAACCGCGCCCGTCCTCCGTCACACATTGGCCACGAAGCCAACCACACACCAGCGCGCCTAACAACGGACCCAAGCCGCCGGAAACCATGGCCAGCATGCCTTGTGCCTGACCTTTCATCCCGGGGTCCACCCGCCGATCCAAAAACACCTGCGCCGTGATGAAATAAAAGGTATAACACACCCCGTGCAGCGCGAGACCCGCAATGTGCCAGGAAATCAACCCCGTCATGCCCGCCGCAGCGCTCATGGCAAAACGCAGCACCGATAACCCCAAGGCCCACAACAACACGGTCTTCACCCGATATCGCAGCATCACCGAACCTACTAGCAACATGCTCGCCACTTCCAGCACCTGGGCAATCGTCATCGTGCCCGTCGGATGCGGGTCTCCCAATACTTTTAAAAATTCAGGACCGTACATATAAAATGCCGAAAGCGGAATCGAGAACAATACAGTCACCAGGAAAAACACCCGATTGTCCCGATGTTTCATCAGCAAAAAAGCGTCTAATCCAAGCCGACTTTTCAACGACGTGCCGGTGCCCATCGGCGGCGTGTGTGGCAACACGAATGCCACCATGCCCGCCAGCAATCGGCTAACTGCCGAGGCATAACCCGCCAACGGGGACGTGTCTGCATGCAATAGATAACTCGTCATCAACCCCCCCGCCACCCAGCCAAGCGTCGCCCCCACACGCACCTGCGGAAACTGGCGCTCACCCTGCGCCAAATGCGTCAGTGAAATGGTCGCTAACAGCCCCCATGACGGCCCGGAAAAAAGCGAATACAACCCTAACAATCCGACGAACCACATCGGGTGCCAACCCGCATCGAGACTGCCGAACGCGGCCACCAGCAGCACTGAACAAATCAACGACGACCACGCGAACAACCGGTCCGCCGCAAACCGATGATCGGCCAAGGCCCCGCCTATCAGCGGTGAAATCAACGCGCAAACCGGCGGCACCACAAACACGGCCGCCACCCAATCCCCCAATCCACGCGCCCTCAAAATGTTCGTCAGGGCTGGCAGCCAGAACCCCGGCGTCATCCCGTGAAAAAAAAACACGACCCACAACGCAGTGAAAATCACCCGTGGGTCCGCCCGCATGTTCTGATACCCTCGCACCAGCGCCAGCCTATCCCAGTTTTACCCCTAGGGAAAGGGAAGGTTTACATGGGACACGCCCCCCCCGCGAAACCGCAGCACTCCGTTTCGTCCCCGCCCCGCCTGCCTAACGCATCCAATACCACATCAAGGCCGTGCTTCCGCACACCAGCGACAACCACAACCGGTAATCCTTGAACCAACGCACCGCAGGCTGATCCAAGTCCTCTTCCCACAAGCAGTGCAGCGTGGTGTTCACCAGCTTGGCCGGCGCGGGCCGCGGCGTCAGCAACGAGACAACCACAAGCAACACAACGCACACAACGGTCACAATCATGGCGCGGTGAAGCCAGGGCGTCAGCAAGGGCGTGTTCAAAAACTGGAACCACTGGTCCTCCGGCTTGAGTTGGTTGTTATACATCATCACCGGACATAAAATGAACGACACCAGCATGCAGGCCAACACCCCCTGCGCATTGATGCGTTTCCAGAATACCCCGAAAAAAAAGATGAACGCAAACGGCATCATCAAATACGCCGAAACGTTCTGCAGATAAATAAAGAGCGACTTGTAACCGCCGATGATCGGTGCCCAGACAGCACCTAACGTAAATACTGCTAGAACCGCAATGCGGCCGACAAGGATCTGCCGCTCATGCGTTGCGTCCGGCCGGAATTTCAAATAGAAATCCCGAGTGAAAAGAGTGGCAATGGAATTGTAGGTGGCACTCAAATGCCCCATCAGCGCGGCCGTCAGTCCGGCAATGGTGAGCCCTAGCAACCCAACGGGCATCAGGTTTTTCAACAACATCGGATAGGCGTCATCGGCGCGCTCAAGATCGGGATAGAGCGCCTTGGCGATGAGTCCCGGCAACACGATGAGCAGGGGGTTGAGTGTTTTGAGAAACGCGCAGAACACGGCTCCGAGGCGGCCTTCATTCAGGTTTTTGGCCGCAAACACGCGCTGCACCAGCACCTGGTCCATCGAAAAATAAAAGGAACCCACAAAAAAAACGCCGATGAAAATCCCGGGCCACGGCAGGTCCGGGTCGGTGGCCGGACGCACCATCGAAAACATCGACGGATCCAACTTGGCCTGAAGACCCCCGAAGCCGCCGACATGGTGCAGGCCGATGGTCGTGAGCGCGACCGCGGCAGCTAACAGCACGATCGTTTGGATTGCATCGGTATAGACGACGGCTCCCAACCCGCCCTTCATCGTGTAAACCGCCGTCACGAATCCGACGACCCAGATGACGGTGAGGCGGTCCCAACCGAGCACGGTCGAAAACACGAGCGCCGCAGCCCACAATGAAATCGCTATTTTGGCCACGACCGACATCGCGAGCATGAAACCCGAGAACAACAACCGAACACTCGGGCTGAAGCGCTTTTCAAGAAACTCCGGCACAGTGTAAATGCGCGTTCGAATATAGAGTGGCAGGAAAATCAAGATGAGCGGCACAAGACAGAACACCGCGATCCATTCGTAAGCGCCGATAGCCAGGCCCAACACGTAGGCACTCCCAGCCAGGCCGACGAAGTGCTCGGTCGAGATATTGGCGGCATAAATGGAGGCTCCGATGAATGGCCAGCGCAGCTTGCGCCCCGCAAGAAAATAATCCTCACTCGTGTGCTGCTTGCGACCGGCCCGAAGCCCGATCGTCACAATCACCACCGCGTAAACCGCGATAATCAACCAATCCCAATGCGTGAGGTGCATGGCCCGTCTTGATAGAATTTCTCGCAGGATTCAACCGCTAAATCCTCCCAACCGCAAAAATCCCGCCAACGACATCCCGGAATCACGGTCGCTGACACCCCTGATCAAATAATGACAAATCGGGAAAATCTGGTGCGTAATGGTTTTTCTGTGACAAAACCAAATGAACCCATGACCCGCCTGCAACGGATTTCCACCCCGCGGCCCACACGCCACCACCGCACCGAATCATCGCTCCCGCCACGGAATGCGCGGCCTCGGGTGATGGCACTCATGCTCACTCTCGCCTGTCTATCAGGTCTCGCCAACCCACCGCTTTGCCGCGCCGCAGAGGCACAAAATCCCGGCAAAACCGCCACTTGGATCGGCAGCAATTACACCCCCGCCTACGCCGCCAACCAGGTCCAGCTCTGGCATGAATTCAAACCGGAAATCATTGCCCAGGAATTGGCCGCCGCGCACCGGCACTTCGGCATCAACTCGCTCCGGGTCTACCTTCACTACATCAACTTCCGTGATGACCGGGAAAATTTCCTCCGCAATCTCGGGACCTTCATCGGGCTGTGTGACCGCGCGGGCATCAAACCCGGCTTTGTGTTTTTTGATGACTGCTGGAACCACAAGGACGTCTCGTTGAAAACCGAGGCTGCCGTTCCAGGCCGCCACAACGGACGCTGGGCCGCCGTGCAGGATGTGGACCGCAAGGATGAGAACCTCCCATTCTTCGAAGCCTACGTCAGCACCATCGTCAAACAATACGCGAATGATCCACGCATCCATTGGTGGGAAATTTACAACGAACCGAACCGCAGCGACCGCTTCACGGAATTGCTCTGTCAAAAAGGCTTCGCCTGGACCAAGGCTCAGAAACCCACTCAGCCAGTGATCTGCTCATGGGATGACAACCCGCAAACCGAAATTGTCGACGCCCACAATTACTCGAATGATTTTTCCGTCGGCGGCGCGTGGGACCGGCAGGCCGACGCGAACCCTGCCAAAGGCTGCGTCCTCACGGAGGCCGGCGCCCGCTGGCACGCCGGCCAGCCCGCAAGCAATGGCTCGCCCATCGAAGTCATGCACTGGCTCAACCGCCGCAAGTCCAAGGGCCAGTCGTTGCCGGGCGTTTATTTGTGTTGGGAATTGATGGTCGGAAATTCTAACTGCCGGTGGTATTGGGGCACTCCCGACGGCACCATGGAACCGCCGATACCCTGGTGCGGTTTGCTTTTCCCCGACGGCACACCCGTCTCCTACGCCGAAGCCGAAGCCGTGCGCAGCTATGCCACCGGCAAACCCCAAGCCATGCTTTTCCAAAATTTCCAAGACTGCGCGCCCGTCGTCGTCCCGCCTGACCCCGCCGGTTGGCAACGGTTCGCCGGTGCACCTGGTGGCAGCAGCAGCCGGTGGTGCGCCCTGGCCGCCAATGAAAAAATAGTCGCCGGCGACCCTAACTGGAAAGACTACGTCGTGGAAACCACGGTCATGCTCCGCGACGACGTCAATCAAGGGAACGTCGGAATCTGCTTCCGCGTCAGCAAACCCGGACCCGGACCCGATGAAATGACCGGCTATTTCGCCGGATTCAACGGGTCCAAACTCTATGTCGGGCGCATGGAAAACAACTGGCTCGAACTCGCCAATGTTGATCTAACCAACCAACCGAACAAAATCACCAAAGGATCATGGAACCTGCTGCGCGTCGCAATCAAAGGAGACCGCATCCAAGTGTGGCTCAATCCAAGCGTCGGCCGAACGGGACCGCTCGTGGATGTGCGCGACACCAAGGCACCCATCCCCCAAGGCGGAATCGCCCTGCGCACGAACAACGCCCCCGCATCGTTTGATGACGTGGTGGTGCTTCCCATCTCGGTGATCGAGGACAAGCCGCCCAAAACAAAACCCTAACACATCCACCCTCTAGTCATCCAATCATCTCAACCCCTTGCATCGATGAATCTCAAATCCGCAGCACTCAAAAAATCCGCCGCTCTCACGGGCCTCGCCTCCGCCCTAGTTCTCACCACCATCACCGCCGCGCCCACGCCCGAATGGGCACCCGTTCCAGGGCATATCATGACTCAATGGGCCAAGGACGTCAGTCCAAAGAATGCATTGCCCGAGTATCCCCGACCCCAGATGGTCCGCAAGGATTGGCTCAATCTCAATGGCCTTTGGGAACTGGCGATTGCGCCCAAAGACGCACCCGCACCCACTGTGTTCGGCCAGAAAATCCTGGTCCCCTACCCGGTCGAATCCGCGCTCTCGGGCGTCGCCCATCTCGTCCAACCCGCAGAACGCGTCTGGTATAAACGCTCGATCGATATTCCCAAGTCATGGACTGGCAAGCGCGTGCTCCTCCATTTCGGCGCGGTGGATTGGGACTGCACGGTCACCGTCAACGGCAAGCTCACAGGAAAACACAGCGGCGGTTACAGCCCGTTCAGCATGGATATCACCGACGCTTTGTCCGCCTCCGGAAAACAGGAAATCGTGGTGTCCGTTTGGGACCCGACCGACATCGGCCAACCCCACGGAAAACAAGTGCTCAAGCCCGGCGGAATCATGTATACCGCCACCTCCGGCATTTGGCGCACCGTCTGGCTGGAACCCGTCGCCAAATCCCACATCGCCTCTTACACCGCCATTCCTGATATCGATCAGGAACAACTCAAGGTCACCATTAAAGCCGACGGCTCAGGCGAAAAAGCCACGGTCAAAATCACCGCGCTCGCCAATGGAAAACCCGTCGCCAATGCCACCGGAAAACCCGGCGAGCCAATCCTTGTCAAAATCAAGAATCCCAAACTCTGGTCGCCTGACAATCCGTTTCTCTATGACTTGCAAGTCACCCTGCTTGACGGCCCGTCAACCGACTCCTTCACCGGATACTTCGGCATGCGCAAAATTTCCGTCCTGAAAGACGACGCCGGCATCAACCGCCTCGCACTGAATAACAAAGTGCTCTTCCAGTATGGCCCGCTAGACCAAGGTTTCTGGCCCGACGGACTTTACACCGCCCCCACCGACGCCGCGCTGAAATACGATTTGGAAATGACCAAAAAATTCGGATGCAACATGCTGCGCAAGCACGTCAAAACCGAGCCCGATCGCATGTATTACTGGGCCGACAAATTAGGCATCCTCGTCTGGCAGGACATGCCCGCCGGTGGCAACCCGGTGGACAAACGCCCGAACTTCGAACGCGAACTCAATGAAATCATCGACTCATTGGAAAACCATCCCTCCATCATCATGTGGGTGGTCTTCAACGAGGCCTGGGGCCAATACGATACCCAAAGACTCACCCAAATGGTCAAACAACGTGACCCTAACCGAATTGTAAACAACGCCAGCGGCTGGACCGACATGAAGTGCGGCGACGTCTTTGATATGCATAACTACCCGGGACCCGGAATGCCCGCCGTCGAGCCGGACCGCGTCGCGGTGCTTGGTGAATTCGGTGGTTTGGGCCGCCCGATCAAGGATCACCTATGGCAGGATGCGGGAGCGTGGGGCTATGTCAGCTATAAAACCGCGAGCGAACTCACCGACGCCTATGTCGGCCTTCTCAGCAAAATGCGCCCGCTCATCGCCAAGGGCCTCTCGGCCGCGGTCTACACCCAGACGTCCGATGTCGAAATCGAGGTCAATGGATTGATGACCTATGACCGCGCAGAGATCAAAATCGACGAATCCCGTGCGGCCGAAGCAGCCGCATTGCTCTATCAGCCGCAACTCGCGCCCAAAGTGCTCGTCCCGTGCGCCGAACAAGGCGTGAAAATCTTGTGGAAATACAGCACCGAAAAACCCGCCGACGATTGGCAAGCGCCCGGCTTCGATGACTCGGCATGGAAGGAAGGAGCCGCGGCATTCGGCACCATCAATCCAGGCACCCCGTGGAGCACTCCGGACATCTGGATTCGCCGC
>CAIYYV010000002.1 GCA_903930425.1 Akkermansiaceae bacterium
GGCACCAGGGCCAAGGCGATAGCAGCGCGCCAAATCCGCGAAGGAGTATTCTTTCCCCACAAACTCAGTCGGCCGCAAAGCGCATAGATCTTGCGCTGACGGCGGGCCAAAGGATCGCGTCATCGTCGGTGTCGGGCCCGAAATAATCGTCATAACTGCCGAAGGACTTCTGGCCGTGCGAGTGATAGAGCATCGAGGTGATGCCATCAAAGCGAAAGCCGTCAAAGCGGAACTCCTCGAGCCAATAGCGCACGTTAGAGAGCAGGAATTGGCGGACTTCCGGCCTGCCGTAGTCGAAGCACTTCGAATCCCACGATGGATGGTCGCCGCGTTCGCCCTTATGGAAATACTGGTTGCCGGATCCGTCGAAGTCATTGAGTCCCTCGGCCATGTTTTTGACGGCGTGGGAATGCACGATGTCTAACAATACTGCAAGGCCGAGGCCGTGGGCGGCATCGACGAGGTATTTCAAATCCTCTGGGGTTCCGAAGCGCGAGCAGGGCGCGAAAAACGACGAGACATGGTAGCCGAACGACCCGTAATATGGATGTTCCTGGATGGCCATGAGTTGCACGGTGTTATAGCGGGCCTTGGCGATGCGGGGCAGGACATCGTCCGCGAATTCTCGATACGAATGCACGCGGGGAGCCTCGCCTGCCATGCCGACATGGCATTCGTAAATCAAAGGGGTTCCGATCGACGCCGGATCAAACGGATGCCGCCACTCGAAAGCGGTGGGCGGGTTCCAGATTTGGCCCGAGTAATCGTGCGTCGTGGGATCTTGCACGGCACGGCGGATGCAGGGGGGGATTCGGTCACGGCGCGATCCATCCGCTCCGACAAGGTGGAGTTTCACTCGTTGACCGTGGGCCAAAGCGTCCGAGGGAAGGACGAGTTGCCAGATTCCATGATCGGTCTTTTGCAGAGGATGGGCGTCGCGGTTCCAGGCATTGAAATCGCCGATGAGTGAAAGCGCCTTGGCGGCGGGGGCCCACTCACGGACCGTCCACTCCCGGGTGAGCGGATGGAAATGAATGCCGAGGGACTGGTGGCAAGTGGCATAGTCCGCGAGGGTGTTAGAACAACCGGTGATGGCGGCGAGTTCCACAGCGCACCGGCGCATCCGGCTTTCAATGACTCCTTGATAGGATGCCAACCACGGGTCATCGAGCACGAGCTGCGGCGCGGGTTTCATTGCATTGCAAGCTGGCGGATTGAGCATCCTACGGAAAGCCAAATCCGCCAGGCGGCCGGGCCGTCGGCCACAGCTGACCCGTTTGCCTGGATCGTTAGGCGCCGCGCATCAGCGAAATTTCAGCGAGGGAAACCATCGCCTTGAGAAGGTTATCTCGCGGGGCGGTTTTGAGGTCGGCCACGGTGACCGAGCGTTCGAGGGTGAATTTGCCCGAGCGGGTTCGGCGCAGCGCGCTGAGATGGCCGCCGCAGCCGAGGGCTTCGCCGATATCGTGGGCATACGTTCTCACATAAAATCCCTTCGAGCAGTTCACGATGAAATCGATTTCCGGCAGAGCGACGCGGGTCACCTGATAGCGGGTGACGCGCACCGGGCGCGCCTCGCGCTCGATGACTTGTCCCTTACGGGCGAGTTTATAGAGTGGCACGCCATCTTTTTTGATAGCAGAAACCATGGGCGGGATCTGACCGAACTCCCCGGTAAAAACGCCAAAGGCCTCCTCAATGGATTGGTTAGAAATCTCCGGAACCGGCTTGGTTTCCAGCACTTCTCCTTGGCGGTCCTGGGTGCTGGTGACGGCCCCGAGCGTGAGTGTGCCGACATATTCCTTGTCCTCGCTCATGAGCAAATCCTGGATCTTCGTCGCGCGGCCAATGACCAACATCAACAGGCCGGTGGCCATCGGATCCAACGTGCCACAGTGGCCGATTTTTTTGGTATTCAGCGCGCGGCGGGCGATGGCGACGACGTCGTGAGAGGTCATGTCCGGGGCCTTGTCCACTAACAACACGCCACTGGGGCCATTCAATTCCATGGGATTGGGATGCATAAATTCGATGATTTCTAACAAATTGTAAATCCGGGCTCATGCCTGCGGGTGGACTTCCTGAATCCGTCGGCGGATGGCGTTGAGCACGCGGGTCTTGGCCTCGGCGAGTGGGCCACTCATGCGGAGACCGGCGGCCAATGCGTGACCGCCCCCGCCGAATTGTGCGGCGATGTTGCAGACATCGAGGCGGCGGTCTTTTGAGCGCATCGAGACGCGGATTTTCCCATCGGCCACTTCTTCAAAGAATGCGGCGACCTGCACGCCGCGGATGGCGCGGATCACATCGATGAGGCCTTCACTGTCCTCTGGGCGAAGCGCGAGATCGATGCGCGTTTGATCCCGCAATTCCCAATGCGCGAGCAACCCATCAGCACTGCGTTCCAGTGTGCCCAGCAAGGCCCGCATCAATTCGAGACGGCGATACGGTTGCTCGTCGTAGGTTTTCGAATTGATCGCGCCGACATCCACCCCGCGGCGAATCAGATCGGCGGCCATGTCATACGTCTTCGCAGTGGTGGACGGATATTGGAACGAGCCGGTGTCAGTGGAAACCGCGACGTAAATGGCATCGCGCGACTCGGGTGGCAAGGGCAGATCTAACTGCGTAATGAGATCATAAAGGATCTGGCCGGTGGCCGGACTGGTGGCGTCGATCAGGTTGAGGTCCCCGAAGTTTGTGTTCGATATGTGGTGATCGATGTTGATCCACACGGTGGCCATGGACGCAGCATGGAGGGCACGCTCACCGAGGCGCGGGCGGGTCGCGGTATCGAGGGCGATGGCGACTTCTGCGGCGATGGGATCGGTAGGAGGAAGCTCGATGCGTTCGGACCCGGGAAGAAACGAGAGATTTTCCGGCAAGCCGTCCTCATTGATGAGTCGCACGGATTTGCCCATGGCCAGAAGCGAAAACCCGAGGGCGAGTTGGGACCCGATCGCATCGCCATCCGGCCGGACATGGCTGAGGATGACAAAAGACGAATGGGCGCGCAGCACCTCGCCGATCGATTCGAAGGATGCGATGGATTGGGGATTCGTGGATTCGCTCATGGGGAAGGACCTGTGGCGCGGGCGCGCATTCTTGGCACGAAACCATTCTGCGCAAGAATAAACCTCTGCACTTCACCGTGAGGCGATCACAAGCGGTCGAGCACCTCGATGGCGGCTTGATTGCGATATTGCCTCGCGATGTCGAGGGCGGTGACTCCTTCCTTAGACTTCACTTTGGGGTCGACCTTGTGATCGAGCAGCAGACGGACGATCTCCGCGCCGCCGCTGGCGGCTGCCTCATGCAGCGGAGTGCCTCCGAGTTCGCTGAGGATCATCGGGTCCGCGCCGCAGTCGAGGAGCGTCTTGGCCGACTGGAGTTGATTCTTGGCGGCGGCGTGGTGCAGCGCGGTCCACCCGTCCTTGTCGCGTCTGTTAGGATTGGCCTTGGCCTTGAGCAGGGCGGCGAGCACGACCGGGTTGTTGCGTTCCACCGCGAGGTGGAGGGGCGTGCGCTGTGAAGCGTCAGAACTGTTAGGATCGGCACCGGATTGCAACAATATCAGTGCGATTTCCGTTTTATTGCGAAGCACCGCCTGTTCGAGTGGGGAGCGGGATTTCTCGCGGGCACCCTTGTTGAGGTTTTGCGGGTTGGTGGCGAGGTGGAGGCGGACGTCCGCGAGGTCGCCCTTGGCGATGGCCTCGTCGATCGTCTGATAGGCCGGGGTTTCCGTGACCTTACCGGTGACGCCGGCCTCCGGCACGTCGAGACCGGCGGTCCATACGATGCCATTGAGAACGAGTTTTCGGAAATCCGGGTTGGACCAATGGTGATAAAAATGACCGCCGGTGAATCCGAAGCCGCGCGATTTGTTAGAATTCTCGACGACCCAAGCAAGCGTCTGCGGGATTTTTTCGGTGAGTTCTTTGCGGACCTGCGGGTTGCCGGATCGCGGGCCATCGGCACCCAGGGAATCGATTGGAGGCAAGGCCTGAAGGATCGGGATGACATCCGCGCGGAGGTGGAGGTGGTAATAGAATTCTTCCTCGACCTCGAAAGGGCCGACTCCGCGCGTTGCCGGATGGGTGGCGAGGATTGGCCGGGTCATCGTCCAGACCGGATTGACCGACTCATTGACGGCGAAGCGTCCGCCGAGCGCGTCGTCGAAAAACGTGGTCATTTCGGCATCTTTGGGTTCGAGCGCCCAGTGCAGGAGAGCGAGGCCCTTGCCCGCTTTGTAGCGTTGGCGCAACGCGGCGACCTGGCCGGCGGCGGGATGGGCGTCGAGCCCGTCGCCATAGATCACGAGGGTATCGGCGGCAGCGACTGCGGCGGGGTCGTTTGGCCATCCTTGGCTGATTTCCACGGTGACTGGAAGTCCGCTGTTTTGCAGGTGCTTGGCAAGCAACTCGCAGCCGGAAGGGTGCTCGTGCAAACCCGCCCCGTGGCTTTTCGGTCCGGCGATCAGGAGAATCCGGGTGGCGGCATCCGCGAGCGGAGCTAACAACAACATTGTTAGCACGACGAGGGCGTTGAGGGCATGGATTCTCAAGGAAGGATGATTACGGGATTCGCGGAGAAAAAGAATGTGCTTCATGAAAAATGGTGGGGTTTGGTTGGACATCAGGTGACTTTCTCTCTACTTCGGTGCCTGCTTCCATTTTTCATTTCACCCACACCCCTATCTTAATGTCCACTATTATGAATCGTCGTTCATTTCTGAGTCACAGCACACTTGCGGGTGCCAGTCTGGCCGCAGGATCTGTTTTTGCCGCCGAGACGCCGGGCGCCACGAAAAAAATCAAAGTAGCGCTCATTGGTTGTGGTGGGCGCGGGAATGGTGCGTTGGCGAATTTTCATGAGGCCTGCAAAATTCTCGATTTAGAGGTCGAGTTGGTGGCCACTGGGGATGCGTTCAAATCGCAGGCTGAGGCGGCAGGGAAGAAATTTGGATTGTCGGCGGACCGTTGTTTTGGCGGTTATGACGCGTATCAAAAGGTGCTTGCGACCGATTGTGCTTATGTGGTGATGGCGACGCCGCCGTCGTTTCGGCCGGTGCATTTGGCGGCTGCGGTGGAAGCGGGCAAGCATTGCTTCATTGAAAAACCGGTGGCCGTGGATCCGGTCGGAGCTCGCTCGATCATCGACAGCGGAGAAAAGGCGAAAACCAAGGGATTGGGGATTGTTTCAGGCACGCAACGCCGGCACCAGGCGAGTTACCTGCGCAACAAAGCGCGGATTGATGCCGGGGCGATCGGAAAAATCAAGGGTGGCGTGGTGCAATGGAACGGCACCGTTCCATGGGTGAAACGTCGCAACGAGGGCGAGTCCGACACCTCATACCTCACGCGCAACTGGGTGAATTTCACCGAACTCTCAGGCGATCACATCGTCGAACAGCATGTCCACAATCTCGATGTGGCGGTTTGGTTTCTCGGGCGTCTGCCGGTGGCCGCCGTTGGCTTCGGTGGCCGGGCTCGCCGCGAAACCGGCAACATGTTCGATTTTTTCAGTGTGGATTACGATTTTGGCGATGACGTTCACATTCACAGCCAGTGCCGTCAACTTTCCGGTGCCTATGAGCAGGTGGGGGAACTATTCACTGGTTCTGAGGGATCCTGTTATGGCGGTGGCAAATTGACCGGCAAGCCAGTGAGCGTTCCGGACATCACCCTCGATTCGGGCGATCCGTTAGTGCAAGAGCATGTGGATTTGATTCGCAGCGTGATGACCGGCAAACCGCTCAACGAAGCAAAACAAATCGCCGAATCCACCTTGGTCGCCATCATGGGCCGCATCTCGGCATACACCGGGCAGTTTGTCCGCTGGGATGATCTGGTGAGAAATCAAAACTCACCGTTTTACGATCTGGTGTGCACGCCGACCGCGGCCGATTTTGAAAAGGGCCCCATCACGCTGCCGGCGGAAGTGCCGCCCGTGCCCGGCAAGGCGTGAGCGAGTCGGGTCGCCCGGTTTCCCCATCCAGACAGTTGAGGTGGTGGGACATGGGCGGCCGATGGGCTGGATGCGGACAATTCCCGCTTGAAGGGGTTGACGCGGCGGGTTTCACGGCTACACCTATCCGCCATGCAAGCCGACAACGATTCCACCCTCACGCCGGAGCCCCCGTGCTCGCCGGACTGCGCCGCCGCCCAAGCCCCGGACGCCCCGGCAATCGACTCCGCAGCGGAACCCGAATCCCCCGCCCCACCGCTCGATCCTTGGGAGGAACTCGAAGCCGAAGCCGCCAAATGGAAGGAGTTATCACTCCGCACCGCCGCAGAATTGGACAACCTGCGCAAACGCAGCGCCCGCGATCGCGAGGATGCCGTCCGCTATTCCAATCAACGTCTGTTAGAAGAACTGTTACCCGTCATCGATAATTTTGAAATGGGCATGCAAGCCGCGTCGCAAGACCCGACGTCCATGATTTACATCGGCATGGACATGGTGCGCCGTCAATTGCATGACTTCCTCGCGGGTCATGGCGTCGGCGAAGTTCCCGCCAGCGGAAATTTTGACCCGAAGCTTCACGATGCGGTGGCCGAGGAAGAATGTCCCGCCGGCGAAGAGGGGCGGATCCTTCGCGTCACTCGCCGCGGTTTCAAACTGCGCGACCGCCTGCTCCGCCCTGCCAGTGTGGTCGTTTCCAAACTTCCCGCATCGACGGAAGGAGGCGCGGCTTAATTCCATGCCTGAAAAACGCGATTATTATGAAATTCTCGGGGTTTCCCGCAGTGCCAGCGCGGATGAAATCAAAAAGGCGTATCGCAAACTGGCGGTCAAATTTCACCCGGATAAAAACCCGGGCGACCACACGGCGGAAGACAAATTCAAGGAACTTGGCGAAGCCTACGAGGCACTGAGTGATACCGATAAGCGCGCCGCTTACGACCGCTACGGGCACGCTGCTTTTTCCAATGCGGGTGGCGGTCGGCCCGGCGGTGGTTTCCACGACCCGATGGATCTTTTCTCACAGGTTTTCGGTGGGGCCTTTGGTGGCGGTTTTGAAGAATTCTTTGGCGGCGGCGGCAGCACCCGCCGGAAAAGTTCGGCCAAACAACGCGGCAGTGACCTGCGCTACGACCTCGAAATCTCGCTTGAAGAAGCGGCCAAGGGAGTTGAAAAAGAGTTGGAAATCGAGCGTTACATCCCGTGTGAAGCCTGCGCATCCAAAGGCACGAAAGGATCGGGAGGCGTCAAAGTGTGTTCTTCCTGCGCGGGGCATGGAGTGGTCGCCCGCCAAGCCGGGATTTTCATCCAGCAAACGACGTGTTCCGAATGCCGCGGTGCCGGAGAAACCATTTCGGATCCTTGCACGATCTGCAAAGGCGAAGGCCGCGCCCAGCGCGATAGCCGCATCACGCTTCGCATTCCCGCCGGCGTGGATACCGGCACGCGCCTGCGTTCCAGCGGCAATGGTGACTCAGGTGTGCGCGGTGGGGCTGCGGGAGATCTCTATGTTTTTCTTCACGTCCGCGACCACGATGTCTTCGAGCGCGATGGTGCGGATCTATTTTGCGAAGTGCCATTGACGTTTTCTGTGGCGGCGCTCGGCGGCGAACTCAAAGTCCCCTCGCTCGACGGCCAATCTTCTATCAAAATCCCCGCCGGCACCCAGGGAGGAACCGTTTTCCGTCTTCGCGAAAAAGGCATTCCGTCCCTCAAAAACTCGCGCCGGGGTGACCTCAACGTCCGCGTTCAAGTCGAGGTTCCCACCAAACTCAACTCCGACCAACAAGACAAACTCCGGGCCTTTTCATCCTCCATCGGCGAGCACAACTCCCCCATGCAGGAAGGTTTTTTCAACAAAGCCAAACGCTTCTTCGATCTCTGATCGCTTCTCGCCATGTCCCGGTTTTTCCTGCCTCCTGATGCCTGGCCGTCAGGATTGTTAGATGGAGCGGAGGCCCGCCACTTGTCGCAGGTCCTTCGCGTCAAGGCGGGGGAATCCGTCACGGTTTTCGATGGCAAGGGTCGCCGCGCCGCTGCGGAAGTGCTGACGGTTTCGAGGGATCGGGTCTCGCTGAAACTCGGGGACACCCAATGTCCGCCCGCCCCATCGCCGGCCATCACCTTGGCCCAGGCGATCCCCAAGGGAAAAAACATGGACTGGATTGTCCAAAAATCCGTTGAGTTGGGGATCACGGCCATTCAACCGCTCGTGACGCGCCACACGGTGGTGCAGCCCGGCAGCGCAAAATCCGATAAGTGGCGGCGCACCGCGCTCGAGGCGTGCAAGCAATGCGGGCAGGATACCCTGCCGGTCATTGCGGATCCGCTGTCCTTCGCGGACTGGATTGCCATCCCGCAGGCCATCGACTCCTTGAAACTCATCGCCTCGCTGGCACCCGGTGCCCGCCCGCTGCGGCAGGTGTTGCAGGCGCATCCCGGCATCCGATCGGTCACTCTGTTAGTGGGTCCGGAAGGGGATTTTTCTTCCGACGAAACCCGGGATGCGGTGGCTGCGGGGTTTCTTCCGGTTTCCTTGGGTTCGATCGTTTTGCGCGTGGAAACCGCCAGCCTTTTCGGTCTTGCGGCATTACGCTACGAATTTTCCGACACCTCGCCGTGAAATGGCGGTCGATGATTTTCGGTAAATGCGTTGCATGGCCGACGAACCGGACTTAGGGTTTTTTTCAACACCACCAATCACATTATGGGACCTATAGGAATGCCTGAGATGATCATGATTTTTGTCGTGATCCTGTTGCTCTTCGGGGCGAAAAAACTGCCAGAACTTGCCCGTGGAATCGGCAAGAGCATGGGAGAATTCAAAAAAGCCCGCGATGATTTTGAAAAGGAAATCACCCGCGCTGAAACCGACGTCCGCGTGAAGGAAACTCCCGGCAAAGAACCGCACGACGCTTGATCGCATGAGTCCGGTGCCGTTTCCACGCCAATTCGGTTTGCGTGTGGCACGCGTCGTCCGGCCCGTTTGCATCGCATCGCTCGTGCTCGTCGCCCATTCGTGCGACAAAAAATCCGGCACCCCGCGATGGAACCCTTCCGAGGATCAAACGGCGGCCTCTGGAATTTCCAGCCCGTCTGATAGAACATCCGTGTCGGCACCCACGGTGCTCACCCGCAGAAATCCGTCGCAACCCGTGGCCAAGGCGGCACCCGGTTCTGCCGCGCCCGGCTTGCGCTTCATCGCCTACAATGTGCAAAACTGGCTGATCATGGATCGTTTTATCGATCAAAAACCCTTGAAGAGCGCGCCCAAACCCGATTCCGAAAAATCGGCCGTGGTCACAATCCTGACCCAGCACTCGCCGGACATCATCGGCCTTTGTGAAATTGGCGAGGCCAAGGATCTCCTGGAAATCCAACTAGCGCTCAAGGCCGCCGGTCTCGACCTGCCGTATTCCCAACACACTGGCGGCTCCGACCCTGTCCGCCATCTCGGGCTGCTGTCGCGCTTCCCACTCACCTCGCCCGCCACCCCCGCTCTCACCGAATTCCAAATGCAGGGCCAATCCCTCGCCATCAACCGCGGCATCCTGGACGTCTCACTCGCCGCCCACGGGAAATCCTACCGCCTGCTCGGTGTCCATCTGAAATCCAAACGCGAAACCGAAGGCGCCGACCAAGCGGAAATGCGCGTCCATGAAGCCCGCTTGCTCCGCCGCCATGTGGATTCCATCCTTCTAACAGATTCTCAGGCGCGCTTGATTGTGTATGGAGATTTCAACGACACCCGTCCGAGCATGGCCTTCAAGACGGTGATCGGAAATTACAATGATCCGACATATCTCACGGCGATTCCATTCAAGGACTCGCGCGCCGAAGCCTGGACCCACTACTGGGCGCTTCACGAAATTTACACGCGCCTTGATTTCGTCATGGTCTCCCGCGCACTCAAAGCCGAGGTGAATTTCAAGACCTCCCGCATCCTCGAGGACCCGGAATGGATCGACGCATCCGACCACCGCCCGCTGCTCACCCTCTTCAAGTGAGGGATCGTGGCGGCGGATCGCCGCTCGATCAAATCCCCGCAAGCACCTCATCAAACACGGTGAGCGTGTCATCCAAATCCGCCTCGCTGTGGGCCAGCGAAATGAACCCGGTTTCATAGGGCGAGGGCGCCAGATAGACCCCCTTCTCGAGACAACCCCAGAAGAACTTTTTAAAGAACTCCAGATCCTGCAGCATCACGTCGCTGACATTGAAGATGTCTCGGTCGATAAAAAACAGGCAGAACATCGAACCGACACGGTTCAAGCGGTGCGGCACTCCTTTGGCCGTGAGAAGCGCGCGCAGGCCGGTCTCGAAATGCAGCCCGAGCTGGTCAAGGCGGGTGTACCCGTTCGATAGGGATTCGGAAGCGGCCGGACCGACTGACGCCCGCGCACCGTGGCGGGGTGCGGCGAGTTCGCGGAGCTGGGCGAGCCCGGCAGCCATGGCCAACGGGTTGCCAGAGAGCGTGCCTGCCTGATAGACCGGACCAAGCGGCGCGAGCCTGTCCATCACCTCCGCACGACCACCAAAAGCACCCACCGGCAGTCCGCCGCCGATCACCTTGCCGAAACAACTCAGGTCGGGCGTGAGATGCTCAAGCCCCTGCACGCCGGCCATTCCGAGGCGGAAGCCGGTCATGACCTCGTCGAAGATAAGCAACGCGCCGTATTTCCGGGTGATAGAGACTAACAACTCGAGGTAGCCGGGGCGCGGGAAAACCAAGCCGGCGTTTGCGGGATACGACTCGACGATGATGGCGGCGATTTGATCACCGCGAGCCGCAAAGAGTTGTTCAAGCGCGGCGGGGTCGTTATACGGAAGCACCAGCGTTTTTTCGGCGAAGGCGCGCGGCACGCCGGCAGAATCCGGCTCACCGTGGGTCAACGCACCCGACCCAGCCGCCACTAACAACGAATCGCTGTGACCGTGATAACAACCGTCAAACTTCACGATCAAATCACGACGCGTGAATCCACGGGCGAGCCGAATGGCGGACATCGTGGCCTCGGTGCCCGAATTGCACATGCGGACTTTTTCGACGGATGGCACCCAGTCGCAGATGGTGCGGGCCATATCCACTTCTAACGGATTTGGTATGCCAAAGGAGATTCCATTTTGGGCGACCTCGTGGAGGGTTTGGATGATGACCTCCGGGGCATGGCCAAGGATGTTAGGCCCCCACGACCCGATATAATCGATATAGGATTTACCATCGACATCCTCGATCCGACTGCCGGCGGCCCGGCGCACGAAAAACGGTTCGCCGCCGACATTGCGGAATGCCCGCACCGGCGAATTCACTCCGCCGGGAATGCATTCCTTGGCAACGGCAAACAGATTCTTCGAAAGCGGACCGTGCGAGTGCATGGGCGGGTTCTGCACCAAAACCCGCCGCCCGCCAATCGCGAAGAACAAGAAACCGCTGAAAAAAATCGCGGATTCCAATCCGCGTGAATCATGGTTGGATGCGGAGTTCCCGTTGGTCGGCTGCTTGCTGCGTGGTCTCAAGCGGTGGGTCACGGGTTGAAGCAAATGGTTTGAGTCCACCCCGGCACTGCGGATTTTCCGCTTGTGATCCGCCTGTATGGCTCTCAGGGTTGCCGGTGTTGCCATGAAAAAACTCATCTATCTTATTGGAATCGCCCTGCTGCCGGTTTTCGCTTTTGCCAAGGAAAAAACCAAGGAGCCGGATGTTCCGAACGCCTCGCTGAGTGATGTTTCGTATGGCACGCAAATCAACGAGGCACCGTTTGACAAGGCAGCGCTGGCTGGCAAAGTGGTCGTTGTCGAACAATGGGGAGTGAATTGCCCGCCCTGCATCGCCAGCCTGCCGATGCTCGCGAAACTCGCCCAATCGAATGAAAAAAAGGGCTTGGTCGTCGTGGGCTTGGAATGCCAAGGCAGCTCGAAGGATGTGATCCTCAAGGTGCTCAAAAATGCGAGAGTCAAATATCCGGTGATGGCGGGCGGATCGGCTCCAGGTTCCACCGGCACCATTCCACATGCCTGTGTGTTCAACACCACCGGGAAACTCGTTTGGACGGGCAACCCCCACGATGACAATTTCGAAAGGGCTGTGAAAAAGGAACTGCGCGAAATCAAGAAGTGATGTCACCCGCCCTAACGGAATCCCAGATGCAAGAGACAACACGCGATCATGGGCCCCAACCATTGGACCGCTTGATGAACTGCTGGGCCCTCACGAATCACCAATTGGTGGGTGCCTCAGTGGAGCAATTGAATCACAAGCAAGTGCAACGGGCACGCAAAGGGCGGCAACTCACGTTGCATCTCATGCAAAAGATCACCCGCACACTCAATGATGCGATCATGGCCCGCCTGTCGAAGGACGAGCAGGTGCAATTTTTGCCCTACACGCACAAGCGCTTGTTTCTCTACGCAAAAGACCACGACCCGTCATGGGCGGACCCGAACACACCACTGCTGCCGAAGTGACCGCAAGCGTGGAGCGCGGGCTTCGGGAGACCTCACCTCACGAACCGTTTCCATGACTCCTCCCCGGCCCACCCAACTCGCACAAAGACTGGTCAGTAAGCAAATTCGCCACGGTGACCTTGTCATCGATGCCACCGCAGGCCATGGACACGACACGCTTTTCCTCGCGGAATGCGTGGGCCTAACCGGCCGGGTGCTCGCGTTTGACCTCCAGGAACCCGCCATCCGCTCGGCCCGCACCAAGGTGGAGGCCGCAGGACTCAGCTCCCGAGTGGCATTCTATCAGACCAGCCACGCGCGGATGGCAGAACACGCCGAGGCGGACACGGTCGCGGCGGTCATGTTCAATCTCGGCTATCTGCCGGGCGACGATCACGAGTTCACCACCCTCGCCGCTGTCACATTGACCGCCCTGGCCGTGGCTACCGATTTGCTCAAATCCGGCGGTGTGCTCTCCGTGGTTTGTTATCCAGGACATCCGCAAGGTGCGATCGAAGCGCTCGAAACAGAATCTTGGATGGCGGCTAAAACAGCCCACGGCTGGCAGGTCGCCAAGTATGCGATGCTCGGCACCCTGCGTCCGGCCCCCTGTTTGCTGATCGCACGCAAACCCTGAATCCGCCTATTCCTCGACATAGAGAATTCTTCCGCAGTCCTCGCAACGTGCGAGTTCACATGCGGATTGGACGGCGACGACAGTGGAGGCAATGAGCTTCATGTGACAACCACCGCATTTGCCCTCGTGCATCGGGGCGACCGCAAGGCCGACTTTGGTTTTCATGAGTCGCTGATAGAGAGGAAGGATGGATTCCGAGACGTGACTGGCGAGGACATCGCGTGCCGCGCTCACCTCACGAACCTCCGCTTGCATGTGCTCGCGGCGGGAGGCAATCGACGCCAGGTCTTCCTGGACGAGGGCGAGGTCATGGGCGCGGGCGGCTTGCGCGGCTTTCATCACCGCACGGGCCCCATCCATTTCTTCCATCAATTCCAACTCGCGGGTTTCCAAGTCATCGACCTCTTTTTCGTAGCGCGTGATTTCATGGCCGATGGCCTGATACTCATCATTCTTGCGAGTTTCGAATTGTTGGAGTTTGAGGCGCTGAATGGTAGTGCGGCGGGTTCCGGCGTCGAGCTCGAGACGCTTCAGGCGCAGCTCACAATCGAGCACGGCATCATGGGCTCGCGTGACGGCCGCCTCGTGACTTGAAATTTTGGCGTTGGCCCTGGCTTCATCTTGCGGCAGTTTTTCGAGGTCCTTGGCGAGGACGAGCAGGCGACGGTCCCGATCTTGGAGAATTAACAACGCGCGAACTTCATCTAGCATTCCTGTGGGGTAGCCGCACACAGGCCCGGCGGCAAGCCCTTTGAGCGCTGATCATGCGAGAGTGAACGCAGACTGCATGCCCAGCGCCAACAGGTGCCGAGTCTTTTTGAGTGTTGAGAGGAATCGTCGATGGTCGATGTTTGCCTTTGACGCATTGCGGGGATCCTCATAAAACCCGCGCATCCTTATGCCATGAAATGTCCTCGATGCGTCCAGCGAATCCACCGCGCCGCCGCCGCTTGCCCGCACTGTGGATTTTCAATCGTGGATGCAGATAAGCGATTCGGTGGCAAAGTCGTGCAGTTGCGCAAACTCATCGACAACGCCGGAATTCTCCGACGCACCGACCGCGAACGCCTGACCGAAGCAATGGAGCGCATCTCACGGCGCCTGCCTCAGGTTTTTGTGGCCATTTACACCGGAACCCCGGGAGAACTGTCAGACCTCCGGCAGTTTGGCTTTTGGCTGCTCAATCGCGGAGTCTTCATGGATGTGCCGGCGGACAAGTCGAACGCGGCCGGCATTTTAATCACGATCGACCCGCGCTCAAAGGCCGCCGGAATCACATTCGGCTATCTGCTGGATCCTTTTTTGGACGAATCTAACACATTCGAGTGTTTGCTACGCGGCCATCCCTATTGGCTGGAACAACGTTACACGGACGGACTTGTTAGAACCCTCGCCCACTTGGAAACCATCCTGTGCAAACGCAGCCGCCACGCACTCCGGCATCCCAGGGCTTTTCAACGCAAATGGCAGCCATCCGCCGCGCAGGCGCAGCCGGCACTCGCGCCGGTTGGCCAATCCAGACATCTCCCCGAAAAGAAAAAAACCACGGGAGGCTCACCATGAGAGCGTGCCTTCTCGGCATCGTGTGCGCGCTTGGCCTGTTCACCCACCGGGTGCCCGGGGCCGCCGAACCACCGCTGCCAGATTGGAATGCCCCACCCCAAACGCTGGAAATGACCGGTGAAGAATCATCAGCCGAAAACCCACCACAGACGGAAACGGAGCCGCTCGATGTGCCCCCGCCCAGTGCGGATGAAATCTCCGCAACTAACAACACCACAGAGGAAATCCCCGGAAAATTCTGGCCGGCCTATTTCGATGAACGCCCCAAAACATTTTTGTTAGATCCGCAGGGATTGTTAGGTCCGATCGATTTTCGGGAGCGCTTGGCGTTTTTGAAGAACCATGCCAGCGATTCCGCGATTGATCTGTGGGTTTACCTGTTCAAGGGCACGCAGGAACTGCCCGGCGCGGTGCGCGCGGAGGAATTGGTCGAGCGCCTATTCACAACCGGGCGGCCGGCGGCGATTGTGTATTACTATCTCGGCGCGCCCCAGCGGGCGGTGTTGTATTTGAGTCCATCGCTCACGGATGTGGTGCCGGCGACCGAACCCCGCCGCGCCTTGGAAAGCTCCATCTTGCAGGCGGCCGCAAAAACCGACCCGGCCCGCCAGATCGAGTCGTTTCTCGTCCAGATGTCGATTCGGATCTATTGGATGGAACGAATGTTAGAAAACCATGACGCGGCAGAGAATCTGCCAGCGACGACCCCCTCCCCGGCCACCCCGCCACCAGTCGCCCCGAAGCGCGAAAAATTACCGACCCAAAAAGCCGTCCTGCTGGTCAAATTGAATGAGGTGTTGAACCAAGTCTGGTGGCGGGTGGTTCCGGTAGCGCTGTTCGGCAGCGCGCTGGCGATGGGCGTGGCGCTGACATTCTGGTTGAGACGGCGGACGCGCTTCCAGTTTCCTGTATGGGCGGTTGAACCACGGCTTGGTGGTGCGCATGCCGCAGGGGTAGGCGCAGTGATCTCATTCGCCAACGCTGCGGTTTCCCCGGCATCCCAGCGCACCCAATTGGCTGACCCTCCACGCCGAATCTAACAAAATGGATGCGGCAACCCGCAAAAAAGCCGGACGGCATGACCCGTCCGGCTTGATGGTTGATGGGTTGTGAGAAGCGGCCGGTGACGGCCGCCCGGTTAGGACGGCTCTTCGCCGGGGCTCCAATCTTCGGAAGCCGCGGCGGCAAGGTTGAATGCCTGTTCGAGGCCCACCATTTCGCTGGACGGACGGAGGCTTTCGAAGCTGGCGCTTTCCTTTTTGAGTTGTTCCTCGGAGTATCCGACGGCCTTGATCGACAGGCCGATGCGGCGCTCGACCTTGTCGACCTTGATGACGCGGGCTTCGATTTCGTCACCGACTTTGATGACATCCTTGACCTTCTCCACATGCTCCTCGCTGAGTTGCGAGATATGGATGAGGCCGTCAATGTCACCATCCAGACTGACAAAGGCACCAAACGAGGCGATCTTCGCCACCGTGCCCTTGACCAAGTCCCCGACTTTGAAGCGGTTGTCGATCAGGCTCCATGGGTCCCCCTCGGTTTGTTTGATGCCGAGCGAGACGCGCTGGTTGACCTTGTCAATCGCAAGCACGATGGCCTCCACATCGTCATTTTTCTTCAGGATCTCCGACGGATGGTTGATCTTGCGAGTCCACGACATGTCCGAAACGTGGATCATGCCATCAATGCCTTCCTCGAGCTCCACAAACACCCCATAAGCGGTGAGATTGCGCACCGGCCCCTTGATGGTGGCACCAATCGGATAGCGCAGTTCGATCTCATCCCACGGGTTGGAATCGAGTTGGCGCACACCGAGCGAGATTTTCTGTTCTTCGATGCTGATACCCAGAACGACGGCATGAATTTCCTGGCCAATTTCGAGGACGTCGCTCGGACGAGTGATGCGCTTGACCCATGACAATTCCGAAACATGGACGAGTCCTTCGACCCCACGTTCGATTTCGACAAATGCGCCATACGGAAGCAGCTTCGTCACGCGGCCTTTGACATGGTGGCCAATCGGGTATTTGCGTTCGATATCTTCCCACGGGTTTTCGGACATTTGTTTGAGGCCGAGAGAAACGCGTTCCTTTTCGCGGTCCACATCGAGGATGAGGACATCCACGGATTGGCCGATATGCAGCAGCTCCGAAGGGTGATTGATGCGACCCCATGACATGTCGGTGATGTGCAACAGCCCATCCATGCCTTCCAAATCCACAAAGGCACCGAAGTCGGTGATGTTCTTGATGGCGCCAACCACCTTGTCGCCAATCTTGACCGTTTGGAGGAAATGCTGGCGCAACTCGGATCGCTCGGCCTCGATGACTTCACGGCGGGACAGCACGATGTTCTTCCGCTCGTCATTGACCTTGACGATTTTAAATTCATACACGTTGCCAACGTATTCGTTGAGATCCTTCGGCGGAATAATGTCCACTTGCGATCCTGGAAGAAACGCTTCCACACCGACATTGACCGTGAGACCGCCTTTGACCACGGCCTTGACCTTGCCGCGGACGAGCCCGCCATCCTGGAAAACCTTGACGATCTTTTCCCAGTTTTGTTTGTGGGCCGCCTTTTCCTTCGAGAGCATGACCATGCCCTCATCATTCTCTAACTTTTCGAGAAGGACTTCAATTTCATCGCCGATTTCAAATTCCTCGTCCTCGAATTCATTCGACGGGATGGCGCCTTCGGATTTGTAGCCGATATCGACAAGAACGACTTGAGGGCGGATTTCGAGAATCGTTCCTTTGACGATCGACCCTTCGCGAAATTCGCGAAATTTGGAATCGATGAGGTCGTTGAGTTCCTGATTGGTGGGTTCCGCGCATGCGTAAGCCATGGTAGTGTTTGGTTTGGGGTTGTGTTGTGGGTGAGTTCGTTTTCCTTCTAAAATCGCCCCGTAATGGAATTCCCGCAGGCACCGGGGCTCCAACCGCCTGCGAGAGAAAGAAAAACGGACGCCGAAACTAGCCGCCTGAATCCGACTGGCAAGGGTAAAGGCAGAAAAAATCGGCACTCGCACGAGACCTCGCGCGATTTCTCCACATCCCCAGACCGAAACGCCTCGTTACAGCAACCCCGCCAGTCACAAAATCCCAAATTCCTGCTAGAAATTCAGGGTTGGAATTCGACCGGGACGATTTTCTTTTGGGTGAAGCGGACGACGATTTGGTAATTTTCGTCATCGCAGGCGGTTCCGAGCAAGACGGACCCGCCACCCTCAAGTGTCCACAGGCACGATGGGGTAAAGGTGCCCGCAGCGAGGGATTCGAGGCGGGGCATCGGGGCTTTCTGGATGGGTTTTCCGTAGAGCATTTCTAACAACTTTATGAATTCTTTCCAACTCGGTTCGAGATCGGATTGATAGGAGGAAGCAGGGAGCGAATCCGTTTCGAGGGTGAGTTCCTTGAGGGTTCCGGCTGGGGTCCAATCGAAATTCAAGAGGGCGGTGAGTTTGCCCATTTTTTGACGCGTGCGGAAGATGCCATTCAGCCCGGTGCGGCCGAGAAAGACCTCTCCCACGGTCAACTCGACGCATTGGCTAGCCTTGAGCTTGGTGAGCACCTGCTCACGGGTGTCGCCGAAAACAAGTTGATCAAACACCGCCGATGGGTCGGGCAACGCGGCTTTGTCGGACACGGGGGCGACAGGAATGACGGAGGCATCATGGGGCGCTTGAGGCCCGGGAATGGGATGATTTTTTTGGATCCAAGCAAGGTCGTCCGGGTGGAGTTGGTCGACGGGGAGGATGAGCGTCTTGCCGTCGGTTTTTTGGATGGTGATACGGGTGGCATCGCGGTGCAAAAATTCCCCGGAGATGCTGTGTTGACCGTTGGCGCTTTTCCACGGGCGTGGTGCCGCGTGGACGGTCAGCGTGGAGCCGAGCAGCAGAAGGAGGCAGGTCTTCGCAATCATGAGGAGAGAGGGTCAATGGCCTTGGGGTTTTGGGCGGGGTTCCCATTCCTTGCGGGTGCGCGAGCGAACCGATAGAATCACAGGGATCCCCGGAACCGGATGGGCGGCGCGATAACGGTTGATGATGTAAGACTCATAACTGGCAGCCATGAGACGCTTGTCGTTGACAAATAACACGATGGTCGGCACCGGAATCAGACTGTATTTTTCATTGGTGGCCGCGGTCGCGTAATACAGTTTAAGGCGCTTCCCAAGTTTTTTATCGATAGGCGGCGGGGTGGCCGCGAAGGCCGCTTGGAGGATGCGGTTGAGTTGGCCGGTCCCCGGCAGGGTTTGGGCACCCTTGCGGATTTTGAGGGCCTCTTTGAGGATGTGATCAACCGAACCGCCGGTCTTGGCCGAGCAGGCGACAAACGGCGAGAAGTGGAGGAAAAACAATTCCTTTCGCACATACTCAGTGACTTCTTCGAGGCGCGCGGTTCGATTCGCGCCAGGGTGATAGAGGTCGAATTTATTGAGGGCGATGAGGCAGGGTTTTTTTTCTTCGAGGATGATTTGGGCGATTTTCCGATCTTGAGAAGTGATGCCGGCAGCGAGGTCGATGACCAGCACGCAGAGATCGCAGCGGCGAATCGCCTTTTCCGTCCGCATCGCGGAAAACACCTCCACCGAATTGTCGCGCTTGCCGCGCGGACGAAGACCCGCCGTGTCGATCAACGTGAAATTTTCTCCTTGAAACGAATAGGGCAAATCGATCGCGTCGCGGGTGGTGCCGGCGATCTCGGAAACGATGGTCCGGGCATCCTTGAGGATGGCGTTGACCAACGAGGATTTGCCAGCATTCGGCTTGCCCACAATCGTGAGTTTGATCCCTGCAGCCTCGGCGACTTCGGTGATGGCCTCTGTTTCAGCAACGAGCGGGGCGATGACCGCATCGATTTCATCGCAGAGGTGGCCAAAATTACGGCCGTGTTCGGCGGAAACAAACACGCTGGCAGAGAAACCTAGGCGGGCGAAGTCGGAAAACACCGATTCGTGCTTGGGATCGTCCACTTTATTCAGGACTAACAGAACGGGCGGCTTCGCCTTGCGGAGTTTTTGAGCGAGCGCCTGGTCGATCGCAGTGAGTCCATCGTGCGCATCCACCACAAACAGGATCAAATCGGCCGTTAGCATCGCGATGTCCGCCTCGATCGTAACTTGAGCGTCGAAGCCATCATCGATATTTCCGCCGATGCCACCGGTGTCAATGAGGGTGCAGGCGTGGACTGTGGCCTTTGAGGGCGCGGTGATGCGGTCGCGCGTCACCCCGGGTTGGTCGTGCACAATGGCGATTTTACGCCCGGCGAGGCGATTAAAGAGCGCGGACTTGCCCACATTGGGTCGTCCGACAATGGCAACAGTGGGCATGGCGGGAGATGCATAGACCGAAAATCACGAAGCGCAAGAGCGGAGGTTTTTTCGGTTTCCTGGATGCGACTCCTCAAGAATTGCAACAGATGGGTGCCAGCCCCCGTATGCCGACTTGTTCCTTGATTCTTAAGCAACGGATTCCTAGCTTCCCAGCGCCATCAATCAAGACCGTTCCCATCATGGCTTGTCGGTCCCCACAACGCCCGGCCCTATCTCACCCACATTACCAAGATACCCCAGCGCCCATGAGAATCACGCGAAACACCAAACCCTTGAAAACCCACACGGCACCCGTCCTCTGGCCGTTGATCCCGGCGCTGGTGGCGCTGCTGGCCGCACCGCTCGGAGCGCAGCAGTCGCCAACGGTCGAAGGGCGCTATGTCCAGGTCCTGATACCGGGCAACGGCAAAACCCTGTCGCTGGCCGAAGTCCAAATTTTCAACGGTGCCACCAACCTGGCATTGAAAAAGCGCCCCGTCCAAAACAGCACCGCATACGGTGGTGATTCTCAACGCGCCGTAGATGGCAACAGCAACGGTGAGTGGGGAAATAACTCCATCACCCACAGCGCCGAGGGCGTCACCGATCCGACTTGGGAGGTCGATCTCGGCAAACGATTTGCCATCGATCAGATCGTCCTTTGGAACCGCAACGGTTATGAATCACGCTTGGACGGCTGCCGAGTCTCCGTCTTGGATGGAAATCGCACAGTGATTTGGGGAGCGAGCCTCGAAAAGGCCGGGCCCGGCGCCATTCCCCTGCGGATCAAGGATTATCCCAAGTGCCCCTGGCTCGGCACCAAAGTGGCCAAGTGCGCGGCCTCCGCGCCTGCCCACACGCCCGCAAACCCCGCAACTCAATCGGAGGGCACTCCGACCTCGCTGCGCCTCGCCATCGAAGACCTCATGAAAACCCACGGGGCACGCTACCCGCAGGGCAAGGAATTTCTGGAACGCCTCGACGCGCTCGAACCCGGCCTCGCAACCCCGGAGGGTGTAAACGCTTATGAAACCCTGAAACGCGAGGCATTGATGGCCAATCCGCTGCTCGATTTCGACAAGCTACTCTTGGTCCGCCGCAAGGGCGCTTCCGGCCTGCCCGCCAACTGGCAGGGCAACTCCAGCCTCGGCAAATCCTTCGATAACGAAATCGCGGTTCTCAGCCCGCTGTTAGACGGGGAAATCAAAACCCTCTACCGGCCCGATAAATCACCATTCGTCGGCGATTTCGACCTGCATTTCAACGCGGACAAAATCCTTTTCTCCTCTCTGGCTCCCGACAATTCCTGGGCGGTCTTCGAGATCAAGGCGGATGGCACCGGCCTGCGCCGGGTGTCACCGGACATGGGTGCCGACATCGACAGCTATGATCCAATCTATCTGCCAGACGGACGCATCATCTTCGACTGCACACTGGGCTATGTGGGCGTCCCCTGCGTCGGCGGCGCGGATTATGTCGCCAACCTGCACATCATGAATGCCGACGGCACCGGCGTGCGCAGGCTTTGCTTTGAGCAGGACAACGACTGGTATCCAGTGGTCCTCAACAACGGCCGCATCATGTATCTTCGCTGGGAATACACCGACTCAGCCCATTACTTCAGCCGCGTCCTCATGAGCATGAATCCGGATGGCACCGATCAGAAAGCCCTATATGGCAGCAATTCTTATTGGCCCAACTCGCTTTTCTACGCGCGGCCCATCCCCGGCTCCGCCTCCAAGTTTGTCGGCATCATCAGCGGTCATCACGGGGTGGCCCGCGAAGGTGAAATGATTCTTTTCGATTCCGCGCAGGGCACGTTCGAGGCCGACGGCGCGGTGCAACGCATCCCCGGCTACGGCAAAAAAGTCGAGGCCGTAACCAAGGACGCCTTGGTGGATGGCTCCCACCCTCGCTTCCTCCATCCCTATCCACTGAGCGATAAGTATTTTCTGGCATCCTGCAATATCAAGGGTGGCTGGGCTATCTATCTGGTAGATGTCTTTGACAACTTCGTGCTGCTCAAAAAGGAGGAAGGCACCATGCTCTTTGAACCGGTGCCGTTCCGCAAAACCCAAAAGCCCCCCGCCATTCCCAACCGCATGAAACCGGAAAGCAAGGAATGCACCATGCTCATCTCGGACGTCTATGCCGGCCCCGGACTGGCCGGCGTCCCTCGCGGAACCGCCAAATCCCTGCGCATCTACAAGTATGTCTACAGTCCGCGGCGCGCCGGCGGTCACTACGCGATGGGCATGGAAGCCGGTTGGGACCAGCATGTGATCCTCGGCACCGCCCCGATCGAAGCGGACGGATCGGCCGCGTTCAAGGTGCCGGCCAACACCCCGGTGTCGATCCAACCGTTAGATAAGGACGGCAAGACACTCGCCATCATGCGCAGTTGGACGCTGGGAATGCCGGGTGAAATCCTCTCATGCGTCGGTTGTCATGAGAACCAGAACTCGGCACCACCCACCAAGCAAATGATCGCGCAACGCATTGAGCCGCACGCGTTAACCCCATGGTATGGAGCGGCACGCGGAATGAGCTTCGCCCGCGAAGTGCAACCGGTCATGGACAAGTTCTGCGTTGGCTGTCATGACGAAAAAGGCGGAGCGAAACCGGATCTATCAGAACCTAACAGGTCATACACCGCGATTCATCCGTATGTCCGGCGCAACGGGCCGGAAGGCAACTACCACCTGCTCACGCCTCTCGAGTTTCATGCCGACACCAGCGAGCTCATCCAGATGCTGCAAAAAGGTCATCACAACGTGAAGCTTGACGCCGAAGGCTGGGATCGCCTGGTGACATGGATCGATCTCAACGCGCCCAAGCATGGCACCTGGGCGGAGGCGGGCGCGGCCCCGGATGTTCTCAAGCGGCGGTTTGAGCTCAACAAGCAGTATGATGCGGAAGCGGACACCGAGAAAATCCTGAACCCCTACAAAAAGACGGAAACCTTCATCCAGCCGAAGCCGGAACCCACAGCAGGCGGAGCGAAACTCGCAGTGACGCCGAAGGACTGGCCGATCCCCGCTGCGAGCGCAAAATCCCTGCAAGGTGAAAACACCCCCTTGCCGCTCGATCTGGGGGACGATATCAAGCTGGAGTTAGTCCGGATTCCCGCGGGCACATTCCTGATGGGCAGCCCATTGGAATCCCCGATGGAGCGGCCCGCCACACCCGTCACCATCAAGTCCGCGTTTCTGATAGGCGCCAAGGAAGTGAGCCTTGAGGAATACCGGAAATTCGATCCCAGCTATCAGAACGGCATCTATGACATGCATTACAAAGACCAGATCAAGCCGGGTTATGACATGAATCATTCGGAGTTTCCGGTGATCCGGGTTTCCTGGCAGAAAGCCATGGAATTTTGCAAGTGGCTCTCGAAAAAAAGCGGGCGGAAAGTCACACTGCCCACCGAAGCCCAGTGGGAATGGGCGTGCCGCGCCGGTACCGACACGCCATTTTCTTATGGCGATTTGAACACGGATTTTTCGGGTTTTGCGAATCTGGCCGATGCCACGGTGAAACAGATGGCGGTTTCGGGCGTCGACCCGCAACCGATTCCCAATCCAGGACCTGACGTGGATTTTGAACTCAAGGACGCGCGCTTCAACGATGGCGTGCTGCATTTGGCGCCAACCGGCAGGTATACCCCCAACCCTTGGGGATTGCATGAGATGCACGGCAATGTCGCCGAATGGACGTTGTCGGACTACAAGCCGTATCCCTACAACGACACCGATGGTCGCAACGGACTCTCGCCAGATCAGAAGAAAGTGGTTCGCGGTGGGTCGTGGCACGACAGACCCCTGCGCTCGACCTCGTCGTTCCGACTCGGCTTCCCGACTTGGCAACGCGTCTATCATGTCGGGTTCCGAGTCGTGGTCGAAAAATAAATGGGGCTGGCGTGAGAACGGGGCGGGCGTCCTAAGCCCGATCTGACCGACGACGAACGGGCCGAAACGGACATTCTGGGCTTAAACGATTGATATCCCCTTATTCCACCGGGCTTCCAGCCTATTTTTATTAAGGGACAGAGAAATAATCAGAGAATTTGTTTGCAATGAGGTTTTATGGGGCTAGGATGGTGGGCGTATGAGACGAGCGCGTTGGTTGGCACCGTGGAAGGACACGGGGGAACGGCCTGTGATTTACCATTGCATCACGCGGGTGGTGGAGCGGCGGTTGGCGTTTGGTCAGGAGGAGAAGGAGCAATTGCGGACGTATATGCGGATGCAGGAAAACTTCA
>CAIYYV010000003.1 GCA_903930425.1 Akkermansiaceae bacterium
GGTCAGGGGATTCGCCTTGGTGGTAACGCTCCTGTTGTTGATCCTGCTGACACTGGTCGCAGTGGGCTTGCTCACCCTTTCCAGTGTTTCGTTGCGCGCAACGGCGCAGGGGAAGGACATGGCAGCGGCACGAGCCAATGCCCGGCTTGCCATGATGTTGGCCATCGGTGAACTGCAAAAACAGGCGGGCCCGGATCAACGCATCACCGCTTCGGCGGGTATTTTGGATGCCACTCCTGCCACGGCTGGAGTGGACGGTGTCCCGCAGCGGAACTGGCTGGGAGTCTGGGATTCATGGGGAGCCTGGATCAACAGCAGTTATGCAAGAAGCTCCACGGGAGGCTCATTGAAAATTCAAGACACCTATGTGGCGGGGCGCGAGCCGATGTTTCGCGGGTGGTTGGTATCGGGCGAGCTGCCGGCCACTCTGGAAATTGCCAAAGTGGCAGATCCCTTTGCGGGAAATTCCGTGGCTGTGGTCAATCCGATCGTTTCCGGGGACTCGCGTGAAGTCCGTGCGGGACTGGTTTTTGTCAAGACGAGCCAATCCAACCGAGGAGGATTCGCCTGGTGGATCGGCGGGGAAAATCAAAAGGCCGACATCGCGCTCAATGCCCCGCCCGCAAGTCTTGGCGTCGCGGCCACAGAGGCGGCCACCGGCAATGCCGTGTCGCGCCGACTCGCAGAAGTGGATGGCATGCAAAGCCTAACACGTGATTCGGCGGTCGTGCCGAAGTTGATCACCCCCGGACAAGCAAGGCTGGGAGGAGTCGATGCCGCCAAACTCCGGGAGCATTTCCATGACTTGACCGCTTACAATTCCGGACTCATCACGGATGTTCGTTGGGGTGGATTGCGAAAGGACATGAGCCTCTTTTTCAACTCAAACGCACTTCCTTCTGGAATGGCCAGAGACCAGAGTCCCCGACCGATGTCGAGTGACTTGTCGAGCTACACTCCGAAGATTCCTGAGCGGCCATTCACCAGCTACGAGCAAATGCATCAATTTGCGCGGCAATATAAAAACACCGCCTCTCTCACAGACGATCTGACATGGTCTGGCTTGTCGCCAGTGACCCAGTCCACCAATACCGACGGATCAAAGAACCCTGATGAATTGGAATACCGGCGCATGCCTATTTTGGTCAAATCGTATTGTGTTTTCAATCTTCAGAGTGAACTGATTCCAGGGACGACTCCAAGCTATAAGTATTGGATGACGTATTCGCCAGTGCTCCAGTTATGGAATCCCTACAATGTGCCCTTAGAATTAGACAGCGATGCCATCACCACGCTCACTCTTCCCTACAAAATCTTTTCACTCCAATACAAGAAAATGGTGGGAACCACGGCCCAGGACGACTGGAAGAACATGACGATAGACGTTCTGCGTGAGCAGACATGGGCAACATTCCAAGGGGTGGCAGGTACCGGCAAAATCCGCTTCAAGCCCGGTGAATTCATCATCTTTTCATTAAAAACCCGCTACCCTGGCGGGGCCACGGTGGGCCTTCCGCTCACTCCTGGGTTTGATCCCGCGGCCGTTGGCAGCGTGCGTGCGGAGATTTCATTCAATCCCGCAGTGCTTCCCTCAGACAATCCCGGCTTGGCCCTGCGCATGCACCCCTATATTTCACCCAGCGGTGATGTGGTCAATTACTTTGGTGGCAACCCGGGATCGTTTTGCCAGATGATGTCATGGGACACCTTTTCAGGCATCAATATCGATTGGTTTGGAGATGCCGCCGGCGACTATACCGTGTTTGCGCCGGAAAGTGGATCCAACGTGGCGCGCTGGAGGTTTGCGGATTCAGAGCCCTTGCCTATCGCCGTATTCGGCATCACTCTGAAGAGCAGTGAAAAACTCGCTTATGACAGCACGCAGGACGACTGGCGAAGCCGGACCTGGATCCAGTCACCGCCGGCATGCGACGCGGAGGGCATGCAGGCGGTGTATGGCAATGCGAATCTGTTAGCCAAACAGCGCCGCAATTGCTCGCTCCAAGCGCATTGGAAAACCATCAACGGCGTCGCGGAGTTGTCCGAAGTCATTCCCCATCTGAATAACTCCGGCTTTATGGGTGCCGGATCCGCGGGGTCAGAAAAGATTGCCGCCGCCGCCATCCTCGAACTCCCGTCCGCACCCGTGCAATCGCTCGCGGGATTTTCCGGCCTCCGCCTGCAACCCGGCTGGTTCAATTACACGTCCCGAAATGCATTTCATCCTGGCGGGGCCAGCGGCCCGGAGAAAAGTGATGCCAATATGCAATGGCGCGCGAAAGTCGGTGCCTACCGCAGCGGCGTCCCTGGCGTGGGCGTCGGGAATTCATTTGCTTGCCCGATGATTTCCGGCGAAAAAGTGTATGCCTATCATGATATATCAAAGGTCAATCTGCTCTCACATGACCCACCGGTCACGATTGCTTCCAATAAATCCGAAAGCAATGCCTACTCGGATTTTTGGGATCATGCCTTGCTGGTCAATGATGGCTTGTGGGACAGTTGGTTCTTGTCCTCCCTCACAGAATCCCGCAGGCCGACGGATACTTCCTCACCCGCGCTTTCAGAACTCCTCGACAAGACCTTTGCACAGCGCTTGCCCCTGCCGAATGCGAATTTCAATCCGTTAGATGCGTCCGATCCGCAGGACATCATTGAGGACTTGTCGAAAGCCGATGGTTATCTCCGGGCGGCGCAGTATTTGACCAATCGGGGTGCCTTCAATGTCAACTCGGTATCGGTGGATGCGTGGCTGGCCTTGTTTTCATCCCTGCGGGATCATGAATGCACCTACCGCAATGCAAGCGGGTCCCTCACAAAGATTGCCGCTCCAACCGATTCGGCGGTGATCACCCGTTTCAACACCGAAACCAGCGGCGTCGAGTCGCCAGATCCCCGCAGCGGCGTCATGATCGATGGCTTGCCGTCCTGGAGCGGCGTACGCTTCATCAACAATGCCCAGCTCCAACTCCTTGCGGAAAAATGTGTCGAACAAGTGAAAAAACGTGGGCCCTTCCTCAATTTTTCCGACTTCATCAACCGCAGGCTTTCGTCCGACGTGCTGGGCACACGCGGAGCCTTGCAAGCGGCCATCGATTATGATGACGACTCACCTGATAACGCATCGATCAACTATCGATTTAAAAAAGCCGGGGCCGCCGACATGGTCACTCTCAATGACACCACGCCCGCCGGGTATCCATTCCCAGGAGCGGCGACCGGATCACGCTTCACTGCGGCGCCGGGCTATGTCGTCCAGTCGGATTTGCTCAAACCTCTCGGCAATGCCTTGACCGTCAGGGATGATACGTTTCGCATCCGTGCCTATGGTCAATCACTGGACAGCGCGGGCAAGGTGACCGCCCGGGCTTGGTGTGAAGCCACCATCCAGCGGGTGCCTGATTATATCGATCCCACGAATCCGCCGTCCGTGGCGGCAACGAGTCTCGATACTAACGGAAACCCAAGCCCTAACACAACTCTCAAAGCACTCAATCAACAATTCGGCCGCCACCTGCAAATCGTGTCATTCCGCTGGTTGTCATCGAATGAAATCTAACATGATATCTGTTTTTCCATTGCTCCGCATGGGTGCGCTGGTGCTATCCGGCTGCATCACCCTACTCGCGTCTTCCGCACAGGACGCTGGAAATGAAAAGGAGAAGCATGTGACACGGGGCGTCCGTTTTGTGTGCGCGGCGATCGCCGATGGCACACCGGAGACGCTCAAGCTAGTTTCTAAAAAGGGCATGGCGGATGTGCCCCTGAGCGTCCGCAGTCCGGGGTCGTTGTTCTCCATTCCGGCCGATGGCATCATCCGCCTGGGCTTGGAAACTGCTAACAAAGAGCAACCTTTCACCCCTCTAGCAATCGCCACCATGCCGGATGGAGCGACCTGTGCCACGGCCATTCTCTTTCCCGCGAAAAATCCGACGGATGGAACTTGCTATCGGATGCTGCTCATCGACGACAAGTCGCTCTCTGGCGGGGATGTCTATTTTCTCAACACGCTGAAGCAGCGGTGTTCGGTGCGGCTCGATGGCAAGGAATTCATTCTCACAGGCGGCAAGCCGACCATCCATCATACGGACCGCAACAAGGAGGCATACAATGCTCCGGTTGCCATCAGCGTGGAACACTGCGACACATCCACGGCTCCCGGATGGAACCTCATCACCGCATCCACCTGGCGACTCATGCCCACCCGCATTGAAGTTTGTCTGATCTATCTGAATGCTGAATACCAACGCCCGGCACTCAAGGGCCTGACGTTTTTCCCCACACGCAACGAA
>CAIYYV010000004.1 GCA_903930425.1 Akkermansiaceae bacterium
AGGACGGTGGCAGCGTACATCGATTTGAATCCCGTGAGGGCTGGCATGGTGGCTGAGCCGTCGGCCTATCGCTGGAGCAGTTACGGGGAAGCATTGGGAGGCGGGCCGAAGGGCGACGGGAAAAAGGCGCGGGCCGGTTTGGCACGGGCGCTCACGGCGCACCGCGGGATCGAGGCGGACGCGGCACATTGGGCCGGGAAAGTTTCGCTCGATTACCGGAGGTTGTTGTTAGAAAAGGGGGTGGAAAAGGTCAGCGAGGTCGTGGGCGTGGACGGCGGGCTCGAAGTTCGCGTGCTGCGGAAGGGGATGAAGAAATCGGTGGTGAACGCGGAGCAGTCGCGGTTAGAAAAGAGCCGTGATATGGCGATGAGCTGCATGTTGCGGTGTCGGGTGAGGTATTTCACGGACGGGGCGGTGATTGGGAGTCGGGGGTTTGTGGAGGAAGTTTTTCGATTATGCCGGGACCGGTTTGGAGAGAAACGCAAAGACGGTGCGCGGAAATGGCGTGGGAGCGGGGCCGCAGCAGCAGGCACGCTCTGGAGCATCCGGGATTTGAAAAAGGGGTGATGCAGCAACAATCAGGCCACGTCCTGAGACGTGGCCTGATGAAACCATGCAACGATTTCCGACGGGAATTCCGTCGTTACCGAAGTTATGCCATACGTGCGGCCAACAACTCGCGTTGGCGGACAAGTTCCTTAGGCAGATGATCGCCAAGGGAAGCGAAGAACTCCTCCTGCCCGGCGATTTCAGCTTGCCATTCGGCGCTGTCCAAAGCCATCACTTGCTCGAAAACCTCCTGGGTAAAGCCGTCGAGTCCGTCGGTATTGAATTCGGCAAACGACGGGCTGCCGCCCACTTGAGTTTTGGTGGCATTGGCTTGGCCATTGCAGCGTTTGACGATCCACTCAAGGACGCGCATATTTTCGCCGTATCCGGGCCAGAGGAATTTGCCTTCGGCACTTTTGCGGAACCAATTGACGTGGAAGATTTGCGGCAATTTGCTGACATACTGGCTCATTTCCAGCCAATGGCCGAAGTAATCACCCATATTATATCCGCAGAATGGGAGCATGGCCATGGGGTCGCGACGGACTTTACCGAGTGTTCCGGCGGCGGCGGCCGTCATTTCTGATCCCATGGTGGCCCCGACATACACGCCGTGGTTCCAATCGAGCGCTTGGAAAATGAGCGGCATGGTGGTGGCACGCCGACCGCCAAAGACGATGCCATCGATCGGCACTCCATCTGGATTTTGCCAGTTCGAATCGATGGTTGGGCATTGCACGGCCGGTGCGGTGAAGCGGGCATTGGCGTGGGCGGCGGTGCGTCCGCAATCGGGTGTCCAGTCCTGGCCGGTCCAATCGATGAGGTGGGCGGGTGGGGTTTTGCTCATGCCTTCCCACCAGATATCACCGTCATCGGTGAGGCCGACATTCGTGAAGATGGCATTGGCCTTGATCGATTCCATGGCCAATGGATTGGTGTCGTAGGCAGTGCCGGGAGCGACGCCGAAGTATCCGGTTTCCGGGTTAATGGCATGGAGTTTTCCGTCTTCGTGCGGCCAGAGCCAGGCGATGTCATCTCCGACAATGGAAGTTTTCCAACCGGCATCCAGATAGGCTTTCGGCGGAATGAGCATGGCGAGGTTGGTCTTGCCGCAGGCCGAGGGAAAGGCGACTGATAGATAGTTGGTGGTGCCATCGGGCGCGTGCACGCCGACGATGAGCATGTGCTCCGCCATCCATTTATTGTCGCGGGCAATGTTCGACGCGATCCGCAGGGCCAGGCATTTTTTTCCTAACAGGGCATTGCCACCGTAGCCGGAACCAAAGGACATGATTTCGCAAGTCGCCGGGAAATGGACGATGTATTTGTCGTCGTTGCACGGCCACGTGGTATCGGCTTGGGCGGCTGCCAGCGGGGCACCCACTGAGTGGAGGCAGGGGATGAAGGAGCCGAAGCCATCGCGTTTATTGCTGATAGTGCCGGCGGCTTCCTGTTCAAGGCGTTTGAGGACGTGGGCACCCATGTGGCACATGATGCGCATATTGACTACGACGTAGGCACTGTCGGTGATTTCCACGCCGATTTTGGCAAGCGGAGAATCCAGCGGGCCCATACAGAAAGGAATCACATACATTGTACGGCCTTTCATCGAGCCGCGGAATTTGTCGGTCATTTTGGCGCGCATTTCCGCAGGGTCCGCCCAATGATTCGTGGGGCCTGCGCCCGCCGGGGTCTCGGAGCAGATGAAGGTCCGGTCCTCGACGCGGGCGACATCCGAGGTGGTGGAGCGCGCGAGAAAACAATTCGGGCGGGTTTTTGGATTCAGGCGGGTGAAGGTGCCTTTTTCAACGAGAAGGGAAGTGAGGCGGTCCCATTCGGCTTGGGATCCATCGCACCACTCGACGGAATCGGGGGTGCAAAGGGCGGTGATTTCGGAGACCCATTTAAGGAGGGCGGCGTGGCTGGTTGGTGAATTGCTCATAGCGTCGCCAATCAAGCGGGTTCTTGCAATCTTGCAATCACTTCTTCGAAATCGCCCGAAATTTTCCCAAAAATATGGAGAAGGCAGGTCGTTGCGGGTTGAAAAGCTGGCATTTTGAAGGAGTTTCCACTCCTTGACAAAGTGGTGGAGCGCGTCAGTCTGCATAGACCTCGGTTGAATCATTCTCAATCGTTGTTTTTCATATGAAATTCTTTCCAACTGTTTTTCTTGTGGTGCTTATAAGTTCCGCCTGCCGCAAAACCCATGACTCGGGTCAGCCGGGCCATCCCGGGCCTTCCAGCAGGGTTCATGTCGCAATCGCCACGCTCGAAACCCATCAAGCCACCGAGGATATCGTCGGCACCGTGCGCTCGAAGCAGCGGGCCGTCATTGAAGCCAAGGTCAGCGGCAGGCTGCTTCAATTTCTCGTTGCGCCGGGCCAGTGGGTGAAAGCGGGTGAATTGCTCGCCGAGGTTGGTGTGCAGGAAATTCGGGCGAAGCGCGAGCAAGCCCAGGCGGTGCTCGACCAGGCGCAGCGCGATCTCGGCCGGCAGCAACAACTCATCGCCAGCAAGGCCACCAGCCAGCAGGAACTCGAGACCACCGCGGCGCGTGTCAAGGTGGCAGCCGCCGGCCTCAATGAAGCCGAAACTCTGTTAGGATACGCCCGTGTCACTGCGCCTTTTGAGGGTGTCATTACTCGCAAGCTCGCGGAACTTGGAGACCTTGCCATGCCCGGCAAACCATTGGTGGAAATGGAAGCGCCGGCACCACTTCGTTTTGAAACCGACCTACCAGAAAGTCTGCTACGTCATGTGAAGCCCGGGGACAAGATACGGGTCACTATTCCCACCTTGTCCGGTCCCCTTCTCTCCACCGTTTCAGAAATATCACCGGTGGCCGACGCGCTCAGCCGGACGTTTCTGGTGAAATTGGATTTGCCTGTCAGTGCAGCCCTGCGCGCTGGCCAGTTTGGCCGCGCGGCCATTCCCGTCGGGGCAACAAAGATTTTATGCGTGCCGCGCGAGTCGGTGCTCAAGCGCGGGCAGATCGAGACCGTTTTTATTGTGAGAGAGAATCGCGCCGTTCTGCGACTCGTCAAAACCGGCAAATGGTTAGATGATCAAATTGAGATCCTGTCGGGTCTTGAACCCGGAGATTCCGTGGTGACGCGAGACACCGCCCGACTCACCGACGGCCAATCCGTGACGGCACAGCCATGAGTCACTCATCACCGGAAAGGCAGTCATTAGGCATTGCGGGGCGCATTGCTGCAGCTTTCATTGATTCGAAGCTCACGCCACTTGTCGTCATCGCCGCAGTTTTGTTAGGTGTGGCCGCCATCGTGATGCTGCCTCGTGAAGAGGAGCCGCAGATCAAGGTGCCGATGATTGATGTGATGGTTGCCATGCCCGGTTCAAGCGCCAAGGAAGTTGAGGAGCGGGCGACCCGGCCGATGGAGAAATTGTTATGGGAGATTTCAGGGGTGGAATACATTTACTCGACCTCACGCGACAGCGAAAGTTTGGTGATTGTGCGCTTCAAAGTGGGTGAGGATCCGCAGGGCAGTTTGGTCAAGATCACCGAAAAACTGCGTTCCAACTTCGACCGCATTCCGCCTGGGGTGGGATGGCCGCTGATCAAGCCAAAGAGCATTGATGACGTGCCGATTCTCGGACTGACTTTTCACAGTGGCCGCTACGATCATCTCACTTTGAGACGATTGGCTGCGCAGGTGGAAGAATCCGTCAAGCAAGTTCCGTTAGTGGCTGAAACCACGCTGATCGGCGGTGCGCGCAGGGCGGTTCGCGTCATTTTGGATCCGGTGCGCTTGGCGTCGCGCAATTTGAGTCCGGCCGGTCTTGTGCCGATGTTGCAGCAATCGAACCGTCAATTTCACGCCGGTGCGATCACTTCTGCAAATCGTGAGGTGTTAGTAGAAACCGGGGGTTTCCTTCAATCTTCTGATGATGTCGGCAATGTGGTCATCGGCGTGTTCAGCGGGCGCCCGGTGTATTTGCGGGAGGTGGCGGAGATTCTCGATGGCAGCGAGGAAACGAACCAGTATGTCCTGTTTGGATCGGGATCCAAGATCGACGAGCCTGCCGTCACTCTCAGCATCGCCAAACGTCCCGGTGCCAATGCCATTGCCGTGGCCGACGATGTTCTCCGCAAGGTGGATTTGCTGAAAGGCACACTCATCCCTTCGGATATCACGGTGGACGTCACGCGCAACTACGGCGAAACGGCGGCGGACAAATCCAATGAGCTGTTATTGCACATGGGCATCGCCATCTGCAGCGTCGCGGTGCTCATCTGGCTGACCCTCGGTTGGCGCGAGTCGGGCATTGTGGCGGTGGCCATTCCCGCCACCTTGGCGCTGACCTTGCTGGTGTTTTATCTGTATGGTTTTACTCTCAACCGCATCACGCTCTTCGCGCTGATTTTCAGCATCGGCATCCTCGTCGACGACGCCATTGTTGTGGTGGAAAACATCGTCCGCCATTTCCACCTGCCTTCTAACAAAGATCGCGGCTGGTCGGCCATCGCGGTGGAGGCGGTCAACGAGGTTGGGAATCCCACGATCCTAGCCACTTTTGCGGTGATCGCGGCGGTGCTTCCGATGGCCTTTGTCGGCGGGTTGATGGGTCCGTATATGCGGCCGATCCCGATCGGTGCCAGCGCGGCCATGTTTTGGTCGCTGCTCATCGCGTTCATTGTCACCCCTTGGGCATCTATCAGAATTTTGGGCTGGGGTAAAAAATACGGGGGGGGCCTGCGTCCCGCAGGCAGTGCTGGGCATCCTGCCGAGCATTCTTTTGAACCCATCGCCCACACCTCTGCCCATGAGGAGGATTTTTTCACCCGTCTTTATCGCCGCGTGATGGGTCCGTTGATTCATCAAGCGGGCTTGGGCTGGATGTTTCTGTTAGGCATCACTTTGTTGTTGTTAGGTTCATTTGCCACCGTCGGACTCGGTTGGGTGAAAGTGAAAATGCTACCGTTTGACAACAAGAGCGAATTCCAGATCATTCTCAACATGCCGGAAGGTGCCTCGCTTGAACAAACTGCGGCGGTCGCCCGCGAGATGGCGGCTTCGATGCGCGATGAGGCGGAAATCACGAATTGGCAGATCTATACCGGCGTGGCTTCGCCGTTCAATTTCAGCGGCTTGGTGCGCCACTATTTTCTGCGGCGCGGGGCAAACATTGCCGACATTCAAGTCAACCTCGTTCCCAAACAAAAGCGCTCGGCCCAAAGCCACGACATTGCCAAGCGCGTCCGCCCACGCCTCACAGAAATCGCGGATCGCTATCAAGCGCGCATCGCGGTGGCCGAGGTGCCGCCCGGACCGCCAGTGTTGCAAACGCTCGTGGCGGAGATCTACGGTCCCGATGAACCGTCGCGCTTGAAACTCGCCGACAAAGTCCGCGCCATCTTCAAGCAAACTCCCGGCGTCGTCGATGTCGATTGGTATCATGAAGCGGACCAGCAGAAGGACCGCTTTGTCATCGATAAGGAAAAGGCCGCACTTCACGGAATCAGTGCCGCCACCATTTCCCAAACGCTCAAAATCGCCGTCGATGGCGAAACCGTCGACCTGCTCCATCAGCCAGCTGAAAAGGAGGACGTCAACATCCGCCTTGAAATCCCGCGATCTTCCAAAACCACCACCGAAGAATTGTTAGCACTGCGCGTGCGATCCGGCGATGCCAATGCCCTGCCCGAGCCTGGATCCTCCGCCGCGCCTCTCGTTCCCCTGCGCGAGCTCGTGAAAATAGAGCGCGGCACGGTTGAAAAGAGTCTCTATCACAAAAACCTGATGCCGGTCACTTATGTGATCGGCGATGTGGCGGGCGTGGTGGAGAGCCCGGTCTATGCCATCCTTGAAATGAACAAGGCACTCAAAAAACTCGACACCCGCGAGTTCGGCGGCAGCGGCGCGGAGATCAAGATTCACAATGCCAGCATGCCGTTTACAGATGCCGAGCCGTCGATGAAATGGGATGGCGAGTGGCACATCACGATCGAGGTCTTCCGCGACCTCGGGAGCGCCTTCGCCGCCTGTTTGATTTTGATCTATGTGCTCATGGTCGGCTGGTTCCGCAGTTTCATCACCCCGGCCATCGTCATGCTCGCTATTCCATTCTCACTCATCGGCATCCTCCCAGCACACGGACTCATGGGAGCCTTCTTCAGTGCCACCAGCATGATCGGCTTCATGGCCGGAGGCGGAATCGTGGTGAGAAATTCAATCATCCTGGTGGATTTCATCGAACTCCGCCTGCGCGAAGGCATGGCTCTCAGTGAAGCGGTCATCGACGCCGGTGCCGTGCGTTTCCGCCCGATGCTGCTCACCGCCATGGCGGTCATCGTCGGGGCCGCCGTCATTCTAGCAGATCCGATTTTCCAAGGTTTGGCCATCGCGCTCATGGCCGGCGAGGTCGCCAGCCTCCTCATCAGCCGCATGGCCGTGCCGGTGCTTTACTATCTGTTCAATCACACCCGATTTCATCCACCTGAATCTGTTAGTTGAGCGGATCGGTTTCTGCGACACTGGGTTTCAAGTCGGCCATGATGCTTGGGCCGTGCGGGGACGGAACCGCGATGAGGTTGCCTACCAACCGAGTTTTTCGAGCCATTCCTTGATCGTGAGTTTGTGATGTGCG
>CAIYYV010000005.1 GCA_903930425.1 Akkermansiaceae bacterium
CGCCGCCCACGGATGGACCGCCCTCATGGGTGACAAACGCGCCACCTTCACGCACAAGGTCAAAGGCAAGCGGGCTATTGAAAGGTTTTATTCGCCGCGCCGCAAAGTGGTGTTAGGACGTGGCCAAAGTTGCTCGGTCTTCTATTGGTCCAACCTCAACATCAAGGATTCGTTGGCGAGGCTGCGTCGCAACCAGAACCCGCAGGATGGACCGGTGTGGGAAGTGCCCGATGACATCGACGACGACTACCTCGCCCAGATGGAAGGAGAGCACCGGATCAAGAAAGGCGGCAAGTGGTTGTGGGAACGGATCGGGTCACGTAGTCAACATTACTGGGATGCAGAGAATATGCAGGTCACAGCAGCCACCATGCTCAAGATCATTGGGCGGGAAGCGGCCAGCGCTGATGCGGTTGACACCCGCGAGGAAGAGACATGAAACATCTAATCCTCCTCGCCGCTCTGTCACTGTTCATTCCCGCCTGCGCCACACAACCTCCCGTGAGCGGCAGTATCTCGAACAAGATGGGCACGCTCAAACTCCTGCCCGATGGCCGTATTGAAATCGTCATCGAGCCCCGCAGCGGCAAGTGAGCCGGAGTTCTAGCAACCCACGGACCATGAGCACCAATCTTTGGGCCACAATCCAGCAATCCCTCGGAATCACCACCGACGGCATACCCGGCCCCCGCACCGCACAGGCGGTCGCCGAAAAGCTTGGGATCGCTGCCGCCGCCACGCTCGTCCCGATTTCATCCGGCGGCATTTTCGACCCCCGCTCCGAGGCCAATATCTTCACGCTCAGGAAAGACACGCAAACCAAGGCGCGGGAATGGCTCGCCGCCTGCCGCACCACACCTTCACCGACGACGCCCTCCACCTCGTCCTGCGCGTCTCCGAGGGCATCCTGAGGGCCGTTAGAAACCTCTGCGTCGGCGCCCTAATCGAAGCCGTGCGCGACCGCACCAAAACAGTTGATCTCAAACAAATCAACGCCGTGCTCATGCAGCCCCACTGGCGTCACAACACCCGCGACGAAGCCCAGCAACCCGCCGTTTTCACCAATCAGAAACCCAAGGGTTGAGACCGCCGGGCACAGACAAAAAAAGACTTTCCGGCCAAACACAAGCGGGCAACGCGGGGACGCGACCCGCCAAGGGATAACCGGAGCGGATTCGACCGACGAAGTCGCACAACAAACAAGGGCGTATCTCTGGACACCGGGGATACGCCCTTCAGCGTCGTCAAAACCCATCGTTGGGAGCATCCGTCCATGCCTTGAAAATCCTGGGGTCTGGGGCAAAGCCCCGGTCTCTGCAGGCCATTGGACGCGCCAAATCCTGTGGAACAATCCGGCGAATATTACGACCAAAGCGGCACCAAATTACGATGAAAGCGTGGAAATATAGCCCTAACACCTACGATGTGAAATTGGTAAAGTACCACGATGACAATTCGGCCATCAACAGCTAACAGATTGAAACATTAAAATCCACGGACACCGTCCATGCGCCCGGCATTTATTGGTTTGGCTTGCAAGGTTCACTTCCCGTCGCAAATCCAATTTATTTGTCGCCAAAGGGATCTATACCGTCCTTATACTTCGGAACTTCTAATTCTGGTAATTTAATCGGAGTTCCGTCCCGCTTCACCGAAGCTATCAATTCATTGTTTTTTGACTCGTCGATAACGATGCATTTATCCTGTGGAAAATATATCAGAAATCGAAAAACCTCACCCTTCTTTCCATGTTGCACAAAGTTCCACGTGCCTCCCTTCGGATCTTCAGCTCCCGCCAAGAGAGCTTCTACTGGGTTGAATTCACCTATCTGAGTAATTTTGATGATTACTTTACAAACTTGTATCGCGGCCTCCATTGACATGGAAGGCACTTCACCCTTCGAAAATTCATGCATGGTGCTTCTGCCTTCCCCAATAAGAAAAATCCAAGTGATAATACTAAAAAAAACGCGGCGATTCATTTTATTATTACTACTTTTTAG
>CAIYYV010000006.1 GCA_903930425.1 Akkermansiaceae bacterium
GATGGTTTGAGGTGCCAGCCAGGGAGCAGTTTGCCCCACGAGTGAAGTTGGTGCCCGTGTTGGGGTTCGAAGAAGTCAGTCGATTGGGGGGGATGCGGCATGGACATCGCAATCACCAAGCCATTGACCGCGAGGCACGGGTAATGGCAGATACCGGCGCGATCGACGGGAGTGAGCGCGCAGGATCCGAAGTCGTGGAAAACGATGTGGCCGTTGATGGGGGTGGATTGCAGGAGGCTGCGAAGCACATCGCCGCCGACCCAGGAGCCGCACTCGTTGCCGCTGAATGTTGGTTGGATGCGGACAGGGGTGTGGAACAAATGAGGGAAGGCGACGAACAGCCCGTGGAGTTCCGTTAGAACCGGGTCATCGTGAAGCACATGGAACGGTTGACGCCGTTGAAGGGCATTGATCATGGCGATCTGATGGCCGTTGATCCAAAAGGATTGATGAAATGATACATCTGTTAGGCGGAAGGCAGCGGTCGCCGGATTGTGAGTGAGCCGCACCCGAGACAATCTGTTAGGGTTGGGGATGCGCTGGGCGACCGCCTCTGATGAGGCGCAGAGCATGCCGTGGCGGACGGACTCGAGATTCGCGTCGCTGGGCGAGATTGGGAGGCCGAAGGCGAGTGTCATTCCGTGCTTCAAGCGATGCGGAAATTTGCGGAAAAACCGATTGCGTTCGAACGAGAAAATCGAGCCCCACGATCCGTCGCACCAGATGGGGATTAGGGGGTGGCCCGCTTTTTTTGCGATCAACTCGAAGCCGCGTTGCAAGGCGCAGAGGGTTCCGGTGCGGGTCAGTTGGCCTTCAGGGAAGAGGCAGACGACCTGTCCTTGTTGCAATGATTGGATGATGTTGCGGATGGCGTCTAACGGATGATCTCGGCGGAGGGCCATGGTGTCAAAGACGCCGGTGAACACGCGGATGGCGCGCGTTTTCATGAAGGCTTCATCCATCACGAAGCGCACCGGTCTCGGGCAGGAGGCCGCGATGAAAAACGCGTCGGCGAAGGTGACATGGTTGGGCAGCAACAACACGCCGCCGCGGGCGGGCAGGCGTTGTGCGTGTGCCACCCGGATCCGATAGATCGATCGGATAAGGGCCAAACAAATCAGTCGGAGAAAATCTGCGGGAAGCATGCGGATGATCAAGAGCGTGGCGAGTCCGCACAGCAGGGCGACAAAGATCATTTGGAAGTGGAAGCCCGCGATAGCATCGATGCCGAGGGCTTTGGCTGCGGCTTCGAAGGCGGTGACAACGAGCACCGCGATGATGCCCGCGAAGCAATCCTGGAGGTTGGCGGCCGATTGCAGTTCGCCGCGTTTTTCCGCCGGGTAACGGTCTTGCATCCAGGCGTTGAGTGGGGCAAGGAACAAGGCCGAGAAAAAGGCTAACAGCGCGAGTGTGGTGAGGAAAAGCCACCCGTCCGGGGAGATCCACACCAAGGCGATGGCAGACAGCGTCATGGCGACGCCGGCCATCGGCACCCAGCCGAGTTCAATGCGTTTGCGCAGGAGGAACGAGGCGAGTCCGAAACCGGCCGCCATGCCTAGGGAAGCAGCCGCCATGAACATTGAGGAAAGCGTGCCAAAACCCTCGCCACCACCGGTCATGACCTTGGCGAGTTTGACTGACCACAAATTGATATAGGCCGCGAAGCCCCAGAAAAACGCCACGCCGAAAGACGCCATCCGCAAGGGCCGGTCCCGCCACAAATCGGCGAGATTGCCGAAGTGGCTCACGCTGAGTTTGCAGGAAAATTTCACACCGCGGCCTTGAGCCGGAACTCGCGGGATGATCCATGCCATGGCCAGCGCCGGCACCGAGAGGGCGGTCAGCACGAGCATCGGGATCAAGGCCGCCATCCATGCCATTTCGGGAGTCCCGCCAAGCGCATGATAGCGTCGATCAAACAAGCAGCCCGCCACGATTTGCCCAGCGAGCATCGCGAGCATTGCCGTCATTTGTTGAAAACCGCTGGCGAAGCCGAGGTGACTGGACCCTAACAATTCTTTGTTGATGCCGAATTTCGCAGGGCTGAAGAAGGCGGCCTGCACGGCCAGTGCGAAAAACCCGGCAAGCGCGAGCGGCAGGTTTTTGATCAAAATCGCGCCGCAGATGGCGGCGAGCACGAGCAACTGGAGCAGGGCCGAACCCAACATCACATCGCGTTTTGAGAAGCGGTCGCTGAGCCATCCGGCGATGGGGGCGAACAGGACAAAGGGCAGTGCAATCATCAAGCCGGCGGCCGATTCCACGGCAAAGCCCACCGCCCCACCCAGTGGAATGAGGATGAACTGGGCCATCTTGTCGTTGAATGCATTCTGCGTTTGCTGGACGATCATGCTCCAATAACCCAGCCACTGGCGGCGGGTCGGCTCGAAACAGTCAGGATCGTCAGGCATCGCGATAGATCCTAAACGCCTGAGAACCGCGCGCAAAGTGCAAAGAACAGGCTGGAGGACTTTGTCACGTTCCTGTTGCTGGACGCCTCATGGATTTCGCAATCAATCCGCCCGAAATCCATGAAAAATCGTTCGGTTCCGGTCATGTCCAATCTACTTGGCGGGCTCCATGAGCGACTCGCAGCGCTCCATGCGTTCTTCATGATCGCCGGATTGTGGCGGCGGCCTGTGATCACCGGTGAGTTCGGCGGGGTTGGCCTTGGTTTCCGCTGCAATGACGCCGCTCAGGGCGATCAGTGCGATCAGGTTGGGAATGGCCATCAGGCCATTCATGGCATCGGCGAGGTCCCAGACAAAGTTGTTAGGAAGGACGCAGCCGGCATAGACGGCGATGACCCATAGCACCCGATAGGGTTTGATGGCGCGGGTACCTATCAGGTATTCGACCGCCTTTTCGCCGTAGTAATTCCAGCCGAGGATGGTGGAGAAGACAAAGGTCAGCAGGGCCACAGTCAGGATGACGGGCCCAAAGGTGTGAAGATCGCCAAAGGCGGCCTGGGTCATGACCGCCTTGCCAAGGCCCTCGTTCCAGTGGCCGGAAGCCACGAGCACGATGCCGGTGAGCATACAGATCACGACGGTGTCCCAGAAGGTGCCGGTGGAGGATACGAGCGCCTGGCGCACCGGGTTGCGGGTTTGGGCGGCGGCAGCGATGATGGGCGCGCTCCCAAGACCGGATTCGTTAGAAAACAACCCGCGGGCGATGCCGGCCTGGGCGATTTGTTTGAAGGCGGCACCGGCGAAGCCGCCGACAGCAGCTTGGCTGCAGAAGGCGCTCGTGCAGATGAGCTTGATGGCTTTGGGGACTTCCGCGCCATAGTAGAGCATCAGCACGCCGCAACCCACGATGTAAAACAGTGCCATGAATGGCACGAGGACGCTGCATACCCGGGCAATCGATTTGACTCCGCCCAGAATGACGGCGGCGGTCAAGGCGGCCATGATGACGCCGATGATGGAAGCCACGGTGCCGTGAGACAAACCGGTGGCGAGATGGTTCTGGGTGAGGATTCCTTGGACATTGCCCACGATGCTGTTTGCTTGGGTCATGTTGCCAATGCCAAAGGCGGCGAATGCGGTGAAGATTGCAAAAATCACTCCCAGCCATTTTTGTTTGAGTCCGCGTTCTAACACATACATCGGGCCGCCGGCCATGGAGCCATCGGGCATTTCGATGCGGTATTTCACAGCCAGCAGGGCTTCGGAATACTTGGTGGCGATGCCGAAGATGCCGGTGAGCCACATCCAGAGCACGGCACCCGGGCCGCCCACGGCGATGGCACCGGCGACGCCGATGATGTTGCCGGTGCCAATGGTGGCGGCCAAGGCGGTCATGAGGGAACCGAATTGTGAGACGTCGCCCTTGCCTTCCTTCTCCATGCTGAAGGAAATTTTGATGGCGCGGACGAGGTGTTTTTGGATGAAGCCTGTGCGTACGGTTAGAAACAAATGCGTGCCGAATAGCAGGGCGATGAGCCAGGAACTCCAAACCAGACTTGAGAAATCGGCCGCGGCTTTATTGAGGGATTCGAGCATGGCAGTTAGAAGGGAGTGGGTTCAGGCGCAATTCGTGCTTGCTGATATCGGTGGACGGCACGCATGGCAAGCAGCGAGTCTGCCGCCGTTTCGGTTTCGGGTGACCACTGTTGGCCCGCCCGGCATCGATTGCGAGGGGCCAGTGAAAGGAGGGCCACCCTTGGCTTGTCATCCTCGCGGGTGCAACCGGGTCATTTCGGCGGCGCGGGAATTTGATCGACGAGTATGGTGAGCTCTGGAGTCGTGCTTTCTGGGCTGTGATAAACGATGAAAACTTGCCGAAACACATCGAGGTATTTCATTTTGCATTCATTGAATGCGATCCATGACTGATTTTTTTTGTAGTAAAGGTTTGTCTGGGCCATGCGGTATTCATTGAGAGTTTTAACAGGCGGCACAGCGATGATGGAGCCCGGTTTGCAAAAAAGTTTATGTTCACCCGCCTCAATCACCGTTTCAAGGGTGGTCAATGTCACGACCCTGGATTCCGATTTTGGAAATGCCGCGAGTGAATCATCCATCAGGAGCATGCGCCAAGCGGGCGTTGAGTTGGCCTTTCCAGGAACGATCATCACGATGGCCCGCTTGAGGTTTTTTGGGACTGCAACGCTCGCGGCGATGCTGACCTGCGGGTGTTTCGGGTCAACGGTTGGGGTGCTGTAAAGGACTAACAAGCCGTCGACGGGAGTTGTTTGCTGTTTTCCGCCTATTTCATCGCTGAGCAAATTCAAGGCAGCAACGCCTCCTTTTGCATCCTTGAGATAAAACTCCGCGACCTTGTGGGATGGGTTATGCCAATAGGCGCGCACGCTCAAAGGTGCTGCGGAGTTCGCGGCTTGCTCGGCCTGGGCCCATACGGGCATCAGGCATACTCCAATCAGAAGGCAATATGGGTGAGTGATCAATGGTATGTTAGATTTCCTTGGATGACAACCAGCGGAATGACAGGCATTCCAAGCGACGGCCAAATTTCTTTCGGGTGACTTCGGCCGCAGGGTTTGTGAGGCTGGTGGAAGCAGGCAGGATTTCCGGATCCACAGTCTCGGGGATGCGTTGGCACACCGCCTCCGCATAGGCGCGGATCAATCGATGACCGTTCTTCGACTCGCCACATACGCGAATGACAAAGGTGTCCCCGCGCACTGTCGCTGCAGGTTCTAGCAGGCGCATCAGATCGCCTTGGCTGATCCATCCGGGTGCGCCTGCCGCGGGATTGCCAGTGACGACTTCCGGGGTTTTGAACCCGTAGGTTGTGGCATCGGATATATCCGCCAGCTCGATCGGGATTTGGTTAGTGAAGGTGCGGTTGTTGACGCCGGACGCCTCGATTGCCGCCTCGAGCGCTCCTTTCCGCGTCAATGGGCTGTCAGCCCCCACGCGGCGATTCACGAATTCAGACATCGAGAGAAACGGGCCGCGGGTTTTGACTTCATCGACAATCTGCCTGGAAAGGGTGTCGAGTTCCGCATCCGTCAGTTGGCGAAAACCGTTCCAACGGTTTTCCTTGCCCGGATCCGTGTCCAAATCCAGCGCCAAATTATTTGCTTCTGCATTCATCAACGACATGGGGAAGAGGGGGTTGTTATCCGCAGTCTGTTGGATTTGCTTTCCGTTGAGCAATGAAAGGATCGGGACGATGCAGCCTCGCATAGATGCGAGTTTTGCCTTCCATGCAATCACGCTGGTGGAGTTCACATTGAACGGCCCTTGAACCATTTGATACCGAGCCGCATTTTGATAGGCATCGATTTTCGGTTTGCCAGCCGAGAACAATGTGGCAGCAGCCTCTTGCGCGGTGGTTCCCTGAGGGAGGCGTGGTTGGAAGGCTTGGGCGGCCAGTGTCCGGGATCCATCCATGAATGCATCGAACGCGTCGGCAGGCGTTCCCAGATCGGATGCGAAAGTGGAGAAGTAGAAGCCATCATAGAGTGCGTGGTTTGCTAGGACCGAATGGTCGAGAAGGTTATACCCTTCCGGGCCAGGTTCCAAGACCTTGCTGGTGCTCATCAGTGGCGAGACTGTGGAATTTCCAACGGGCTGCACAAAACTTGGAGCAAAGGATGAAGCCAAGGCATTCGATCTGCGGAAATCCGCGATTGTTTGCATCGGACCGACCGGAAGTTCCAGGTAGCTGCCGGATTTCGTGCCTTGATGGGTTGTGTTTCCGGTGAGGCATCGAGTGCGGTTAGTGGTGTCGCTTTGCAAGACGCGGTTCAGACTGCTTGTGTTGATAGGTTCGATGCTCAATTCATACGACAGGGCTGCCAATTTGCTTTGGTGCAGGTTCGCCATGGCGATCGGCAGCGCGGGATTGTGAAACAGGAACGGCTTGCCTGCAAAACGGCCATTCAACAGCGCGTTACCAGCGACACTGGCAGTCGAGCGAACGCCCGATTCATTGACCCCTCCGCTCGTCGTCCTCGCATAGGCGGAAAAAAGTGCGAAGGGTTTTCCATTGGCGTGGTTGCTGATCGGATCATTGAAATCCACAAACGAGTCCGAAGCGGTCGTGTTAAATGTCATGGATCTGAGCGTGCCCTGCAAATCCGTTAGATTGGGATATTCAAGGCGGATGCCGCCATAATCTCGCGTATAATTGCCCACGCCGATTTTGACTTTCACATCGAACGAGGCACTGCCACCCTGGGTAGGTGAGGCCGGGCTGCTAATCACCTGAATGGCAGTGCCCGGATTGGTTCGGTTACAATCAAATGTCTGTGAGCCATACGGGTTGAGCCAGTCGAGGTCCAGGCCGATGAACGGTCCGTTATATCCCGGCTTGGCCTTGATTGAGCGGCTGAGTGAATTGGCATAGTCAAAAAATGTGGTTCCGCTGATGCCCTCGCCATTGGTGCCAAAGTATTCATTGGGATTCAAATACGGTGCACAGATGAGGGTTTGGCCGGGGTTCATGACGATCGGGCCGCTTTTTGGCAGGTTATTTTCGGCATCCGCCTCACTTTGAATCTGGGCATCCGTCAGGGTTCTGCTGGTGGTCCTGTCATAATCGGTCCAATGCGCGATTTTCATAACGACTGATTTTTTGATGTAGCCGCCTGTGCGTCCGCCGCCGTCGTAGAGTTCATTGAAAGGAATGGGGCGCCCATTTGTGTTAGATCCCACAGTGATGTGGAAGCCGATGGGCAGGCTGTCGAAACCGACCTCCATGAGGTTGAATGAAATACTGACGTTGTATGGATTGTGCAGGGTCACGATCGGGGTGAACATCAGGTGAATTTTACTATCATTGGAACCGCCCCAGTGATTGTTGCGCGTGACAATGCTGAAAATGACTTGTATTTTTGCAATCACGGGAACTGGAGAAAACTCAGTCGGTTGTGTCGGAAGGGTGCCGATGGCCGGCATGGGAATGCTTACAGTGGGAGGCTGGGAATAGGTCGGAGAGGTGTTGATGTTGGTGATTTTTTGAACAGGTTGTAATAAGAAGACAGGACGCTCCATTTGGGGTCGGATACTCCGGTGATGCCGTGTGTGGATTGATACAAGCCCTTGTCCAAGTATTCCGGGGGCAAAGCGACCGAGCCTGAGTCGGAGTTCATTTCAAAGATGGATGAAAGATCCCGCTTGAGGCCGCCCTTGCGAACATCCGCCAACACACCCAGTGAGTAAGGAGTGAGGTCATTGCGGAATTTTCTAATGGTTCGATTCGGCGAATGATGGTCGTCGAGCAATTCAACCTGCGCGAGGCTTGTGATTTTCGGGCTGCTTTCCTTGGCTTGTTTGTATGTCTCTTGAGTGGAATCTTTCGGCAGGAAACCCAAGGTTGGGTCGATGATTGAGACATCCGGGCGGTGGCCTGCAAGCAGGGCGGACTGTTGGGCAAGGGTCGGTTGGTCACGAGGATCCCGATAGACATTGATGCGGGCCTTCACGGACTCATCTGTGACGTACCAGGCGTAGGCCCCATGTGCTTTTCCATTTGTGGAAATGGGAACCCGGCCCGCAACGATGGGCCGACCGGTCGGCAATTCGCCCCCGAAGGTGGCTTTGTCAGCGAGTGTGACGGTATCTGAGGACCACGCGGTATTTGCGAAATCATGTAGGGTCACTGCGGTGGGGTCAGGACAGGAAACAAGCCAGCGCCGGAAGCCAACGCGTTCGGTGTCGGTGGCGGATCGGGTTTTAGGACTGCTGTAATCCAAGCTGCTAGAGGAAGGATCATAATCCCAAGAACTCCAAACTCCGGTGAGACCGGATTTTTCGGAATTTTGGAGGATTTCGGAGGTGGCTGTCACTGCTTGGTCAGGCCCCAATGATGTTTGCAAATCTCCGAGTGCCATCATGAGCGCCAAGTGTGCATTCGCGCGTGCTTCCGCAATGGCCACGCTCTCGGTGCTCGTGCGTAGAGTGACCGACGAGAGGGCTAACAAGCCGACCGTGATTGCGGTCAGAAGGATCATCAAGGAAAGTGTCACGACCAAGGCAAAGCCGCGCCGGGGTTTCTGGACGCCTTGGGACGATAGGATCATTGCTCGCGTGAGCGAGTGCGTCATTTCTTTTTCCAAGCCGATTTGATTTTGTAAGTAGTGAGTGATTCGACAGTGAGCGCGCCACCCTGGGCGGTCAGCGAGATGGATCCGAGCGGTTTGCCTGCGTCATCCCCTCTGGGGCTTGTCTTGTAACACTCGCCAGCGCAGCCGACCACTTCAAACATGGGGCGGTCCACCAGCACGCGAAATGTGATTTTCCCGTCCTTCATTTTCAACGGCATTTCATCGATTTTTTGGGATTTGAAATGATAACAGGCCTGCGTTTCGGAAGGCAAGGCCGCCTCCGCGGGCACTGCTCGCCCCACGCATCAACTCAAGGTGAGGCACTTCAGCCAGGTTCGAACCCGATACGGGCAATTGAGAAATCACTGGTCAGGCAGGACGCATTGGGCTACCCAAGCAGGATGAAATGCTCGGAGGGTGTTGCAATCGTGCGGCCGAGCCATTGAGGATCGAGCAGGGGAAAACGCATGAGCACAGGACTCATATTGATAGTCTCGGCAGTGGCAATGCTCACAGGCATCGTGGTCGGCCGGTCTGCCCCTCGTGTTTGGTTGGCGGCCACTCTGGTGGGCGTGGTTGCCGCCTTGGTGGTGGCCTTGAGGGTGTTAGGCGGCGGTGGCGATTGGGTTTGGCACAGCGGGTTTGCGGTGGGTGGCGAGCGGGTGGCTTTGCGGCTTGACGCGATCAGCGCGTTTTTTTTGACGCTGTTGTGTGGCGTTGGCGGCGCGGCGGCGGTTTACGCGAGCGAGTATTGGGCTGATAGACGGCATCCCCGTTCCGCGCGCAACGGCCGTGTCTGGTGGAACGTGATGTTGCTTAACCTCGGCATTGTGCTGTTAGCGGCAAACGGTCTGCATTTTCTCATCGCGTGGGAATTATTCACACTGGCGGCCTATTTTCTCATCACACTCAACCGTCAGCATTCAGAGATTCGCGCGGCCGGTTGGCTTTATCTCACAGCCTCGCACGCGGCGGTGCTCGCATTGTTTGCCTTTTTCTCCTCACTGGCGGTGCACACCGGAAGTTGGGAACTCGGCCCAATGCGTGAGCGGGCGGAGCTCGCGCCCTTGTTCTGGTTGGCACTCTTCGGTTTCGGCCTGAAAGCCGGGCTTTTCCCGCTGCACATTTGGTTGCCCTCGGCGCATGCCAATGCCCCGAGTCATGTCTCAGCCATGCTTTCGGGCGTGACGCTCAAGGTCGGCATCTATGGATTGGTGCGTTTCAGCGGATGGCTTCCGGTTCCTGTGAGCGCGGGGTGGGTGGTGGCGGCGCTGGGCGCGGTGAGCGCGGTGTTAGGCGTGGCGTTCGCGCTGGGGCAGCACGATTTCAAGCGCCTGTTAGCTTATCACAGTGTTGAGAACATCGGTATCATTCTCATCGGCTTGGGGTTTGCCATGGTGGCAACGGGCCAGGGCGACGCGGCCTGGGGGCGGTTGGCGTTGGCAGGCGGGCTCCTGCATGTCTGGAATCACGGCTTGTTCAAGGCCTTATTGTTTTTCGGGGCGGGTTCGGTGCTGCATGCCACAGGCACCCGTGAAATGAGCCTGTTAGGCGGTTTATGGCGGGCCATGCCGTGGACTGCCAGCTTGTTCGCGCTCGGAGCCGTGGCCATCTCTGGCCTGCCGCCGCTCAACGGCTTTGTCAGCGAGTGGTTGGTGTTTCTTGGTTTATTCGACGCCACGCTTTCGCACGGTTCTTCGGCATGGGTGGCCATTCCGGCGGCCATTCTGTTAGGCGTGACCGGGGCGCTGGCGTTGGCCTGTTTTGTCAAGGTTTGCGGGGTGGTGTTTCTGGGCACGCCGCGATCGAACAAAGCCGAACGCGCCCACGAATGTGGCAAGCCGATGCGGGGCGCGATGTTGGCATTGGCCGGGATGTGTGTGGCGATTGGTCTCACGCCAATGTTTTTCTGGCCGGCCATCGCCAGAGCGGCGGGGACTTGGAATCCCCAATGGGCGGGCACGGACTCTCCGGCCCCATTGTTTCAACTCGGGCGGGCGCATGTCACGTTGGCCATCGCTGCGGTGCTGGTCGGGTGTGTCCTCTGGCGGTGGATGCGACGCCGCGGCATCAAGCGCGCACTCACCTGGGATTGCGGTTACGCGCGGCCGGTGACGCGCATGCAATACACGGCCGGTTCCTTCGCCGGTGTCATCACTGAGTGGTTTGCGTTCATCCTGTCCCCGGAGCGCCATGAGCACCGTCCCGAGGGGGTTTTTCCCGTGAGCGCAAGTCTCACCGAGCACACGCCGGAAACGGTGTTAGAACGCGTGGTGATGCCAGTGGGCCGGGCTGTCATCTGGGTGTCATCGAGGGTTCGTCGCATGCAGCACGGTCGGGGGCAGATCTATATACTTTATATTTTAATCGGCTTGCTGGCGCTGGCCGTGTGGGTTTGGTTTTGAGGCGAATGGTAAACCGGGTTCTATACGAGATCACCATTGGCTGAGCCATTCGATTTTTCAGGGAGCTGTGACTGAATCGGGCAGGGGGAGTTGGCAGGTGATTGCCACTTTGCAGGCCCCCGTGGCAGGCGATCAATCTGTTGCGCTGAGTGGCGCGAGACGCACTTTCCTGAGTTCGACGCCCTGAGTGCGGATGGCGAGTTTTTTGACGACCAACTCCGGACGGTAGGTGATCAGGGTGCGCTTTCCCGCAATCTCCGCATCAATGAGCGACCCACCGATTTTGTCATCGCTTTTGACCAGCACTCGCACTGTGAACGGTTGATCGACGCCGATGAGATTTTCAATTGCATAGTTGCCGACGGCCGCAGGGGCACCCCCTTCACGCAATGACTTCTCTGAACCTGCGAGGCGGGTCAATGAACCGTTGCTGAATTGCGCGCGCCCTTCATCCAAGCGGATCTGCAGTTCGCAGGATGCCTGCTCGCCCTGTTCCGGGAGAAACGAAATACCGAATTGCGCTTGTTTGGCCGCAGCCGGCTGCACGGTGAAATCGAACATAAACGACGGGTGCTCTGCGGGGAAGACCGCCGTGGAAGCAACGAGTGCCGCAAGTGTGACGGGCTTTGCAGTGGCGGGCGTGATTTCCGGCATCCACTTCGAGCCGATCCTGCCATCGGGGAATTGAACCAGTTCGCGCATGACCAAGTTGCCGCCCCAGCCGCGGATGGGAATCCACGCTGCCGCTAAAAACCGCCCGCCGGTGATTTGGCTGATCGAGGGCACATTCGAGCCATCATACATGTCGAGCCCGGCGCGGACCACATCGCCATACGCAGAGTCCGGCGCGGCGGCGGGTTTCGACCACATTCCGGTGAAGCCGCCGATGACGTAATCAAACTGGCCCCAGCGGAAAAAGAACGTGCAGTCGCCGCCGGGCGGGAAATTCGGATTGCTGCAGCGCCAGCCGCCGTCAACGGTTTCGGATTCCCAAATGCCGCTTGAGCGATAGTTGGCCATCATCCGCAGTTTGCCATTCGGGTCGGTATAGAGGCTCGGATTCTCGCACGGATGAAACATGACATGCGACTTTTTGAACCGCGAGACGCCGTTTTCGCTGATCGAGTAGCTGGAACCTGCGGGGATGCCGGGGGTGGTGGCGCGGGTGAATGCACCGGTGCGTCCCTTCTGCTTGAGGTATTCCCATTGCGCCGGAAGCATCGTCTTTTCCTGCGGATAAACGCGGGTCGTGTGCAACCCGTAGCTGAGGCATAACTTCTGATTGAAAATGAACGGAGTGCCCGTGCCAATGCATTCCCATTGTTCCTCAAGCGGCGTGGCTGCCTCATGCTCGGTCCACGTCTTGAAGTCAATGGTGGAGAGGTGCTCGAAATAGTGCGCTCCGCATCCGAATTTGCTCTGGTGATGGCGCCTGTCTAACAAATAGAAGATATGATAACGTCCCTTGTGGAATAGAGTCGCGACATCGCCGACCCAATTGTTGTGTCCGGGAGGGGTCCAGTATTGAATGCCCGAAGAGATGGCGGGCCGACTTGCTTTTTGGGTGACGGGTTTGATGGCCGGGAGATACAGCTCCGCTTGTTTGATCGATGCGGAATCGATCTTCCACACGCTCTTGGCCGTCCATTCCGGGTAGCCAAAAGGGAAATCGTTGTCGAGCAAGGCACCGTCCACATACATCGTCCAGCGCGCGCCGGTGAAGTTGAGCACGACGCTGTGCTCGCCCACGGGTTTATCGAGCAGCGCAAGCGGGATGCCGATGGTCATGTGGGTCCAGTCGGGATGTTCGGTGGAATGCACCACGACCGTCGCTTCCAACACCGGCACTGAACCGTCCGGCATTTTAAACGCCGGATAATTCTGGCGGTTGCGGTCGCGCGGATCATGCTGACGCAGACGGACACTGAGCACATCCGGGATTTCGAGAATCGATTTCTCTCCCGCGAACCGCTTCAAGTCGATTGTGAATTGGACCGTGAAGCCGGCCGTCGGGTCAACGGGTGCCGCGAACTCAGCCTGCGGGGTTTGAGCGTTGAGGATGCTTTGTGCGGGCTGCGCGGTATTGAAAAACCATAACAATGTGAGTAATCCGACCATCTGCTTGTTCCATTTGTGATTTGTGATTCAGAGGATTGTGCCTTGGTCACTTGTGAGGGCCGGATCCACGCCGTAGGATCAACGAATCGGCAATGACAGCATGTTGCTCGTGAGTTGCACCGCGTCAAGCCCAGGGATCCACGCGACACGAGCGCACGGCGTGCCCCTCTGTTTTGACAGTGGATCTTTCTGCTGCATCATGATTTTCTCTTGTTTGTTGAAATCCCACACCCCATTCCCGCCATGACTCATCCAATGACCCCGCGCCAACGCTGGTTGGCTGTTCTGAATCGCCAACCAGTCGACCGAATTCCCACCGACTACACGGCCACGCCCGAGGTGACCGCGCGCTTGTTGCGCGAGTTGAACTGTCCGGACGAGCGGGCGATGTGGGAAATGTTGCACATTGATGGCCGCATCGATGTCGCCCCAAAATGGAAATTGCCGCATCATCCGGATGATCCCCAGGCGGACATCTGGGGTGTTCGCTATCAGAATGTGAATTATGGCACCGGCTCGTATGAAGAACCGTGCCACCATCCGCTTGCGGGAGCGCTCACAGTGGATGACATCCACCGGCATCGTTGGCCTGATCCCGATGATTTCGACTACTCCGTGGTGACGTCGGCCATTGCGGCGTCGGACGGGATATATCCCATCCATGGCGGTTGGTCCGAGCCATTTTTGTTTTATGGTTACCTCCGAGGATTGGAACAGGCTTTTGAGGATCTCCTGCTTGAGCCTGAAATGGCCGATGCCGTGTTAGGACATATCTACGATTTTTCCTATGAATACCACCGGCGTTTATTTGAGGCGGGCCAGGGGAAAATCGACACCACTTGGGTCGCGGAGGATCTAGGTGCCCAAACCGCGCCTTTGATGAGCCTTGAGGTTTATCGCCGGTTTTTCCTACCTAACCAAATACGCATGGCGGACTTGGCCCGCAGCCATAACGTGCATGTCATGTATCACACCGACGGCGCGGCGCGGATTTTCATTCCCGATCTCATCGACAAGGTGGGCATCGAAGTGCTCAACCCGATCCAGTGGCCGTGCCCCGGCATGGAGCGGCAGAATCTGGTGCGGGATTTCGGCCAGCGGATCGTCTTCCACGGATCGATCGAAAACCAGCATGTTCTTCCATTCGGGACGGTGGCCGAAGTGGTGAAGGAGGTCGAGGAATCGGTTCAAATCTATCAGGACGCCCGCTGGATCTGCGCGCCCTGCCACCGAATCCAACCGGTCACTCCGACCGCCAACATTCTTGCGCTCTATGAGACCATTCATGCCATGGGGTGATCCGTGTCACCTTGAGTCAGTTCACTGCCGGCAGGTCGCCTCCCTATGAGAGGGAGGTTTACTGGGTCGTTAGAGTGGCGCTGGCGGACTTCAAACCAGGACTGGTGACGGTGACTTTGATGGGACCGACGGCTCCTTTTTCCTGACGGACGATAGCGAGAGCCATGCCATTGAAGGCCTTGCGACTGGTGTTCTGAAACGACTCGTGACAGGTGGGATCGCCGTTGTCTGTGGCGATGATCTCCGCAGGACCATCGACGGTGAAAGTGATGCGCTATCTGGAGCGCGACGTCCGGATGTCGATCAAAGTCCAGGACCTGTCGACCTTTCAGCGCTTCCTCCAGTTGTGCGCCGGGCGGGTCGGCCAATTGGTAAATCTCTCGTCGCTCGCATCGGACACCGGCATCAACATGGGCAACAAGCCGGTGAATGACGCGAATTGGTATGACGCGGCACGCTTCACCAACTGGATGGTATAAGGCGGCCTATTACAACCCCGAAAATACCAGTTACTCGCTCTATGCTGCTGACTTTGAAATGTAGCGGCGGTCTATGACCGTCGTTAGAAAATGAGGTGTGTCGTCAAGCGCCCTCATCTCATGGGCAACCTCATTGAAGACCGCCTCACCTCGCTATTGGCCGAATGGATCGACTCCAACAGGCCGGATGCATTCCCTGACGCAGCGGCCCTGCCGGTCCATGTCGCCCGCCGTGATGAAATCCGCAATCAGACGAGCACCCGCTGACCACCGACCACTCTTCCTCTTCAGTTCAAGGTTCGAAGTTCGATGTTAAATGTTCGATGTTCGTATTTCTGAACCCAGGCTAACCCCATGACTCCTCCATCAGACATTCCGTCGGACGGGCAGCCTGTCTCACCGGTCCGCCAGTGTTTTCTCCAGCGCCTGGCCGCGCTGAACGTGAAGCCCACCATCCATGCGCATTACGTCCGATGGGC
>CAIYYV010000007.1 GCA_903930425.1 Akkermansiaceae bacterium
CGGCCACTCCTTCTTCTATCAGCACACTTTTGAACCGGGATTCCCACAAAGTCCCGGTCCGCTCGTGCCGCGTATTGAACCACCGCGTGAACCGCTGCAGCAGCGTTTTCATGAACTCGCTCAAATCGTGCATCCGATACGTGAAGCGCTCGTGAATCGCATCCACCACATTCGCCGACGCCAACCCGTCCCGCACCTTCTGACGCGCATCCCGCAATTCCTCAGCCACCTCCGCCACAAACGCACCACCGTAAATCGCCCCCAACCGCTTGAGCAACTCCGCGTCCGACAAGCCACCCTGCGCCATCGGCGGCACTTCTAACAACAAATGCACGTGGTTGCACATCAAACAATACGCCAGCACCCGGCACCCCGTGAAGTTCTCCTGCATCCGCAGATACATCCGCAGTTGCTCCTTCTCCACCTGCCCAAATGCCAAGCGCCTCTCCACCACCCGCGTGATGCAGTGATACATGACCGGACGTTCCAATGAATCCTTCCAAGGTGCCAACCAGCGCGCGTGTCTCATGCTACGAGAATCAACATCCCCAGCCCCAACGCAAGCGAAATCGGAATTATTTCTCTGTCCCTTTGTCCGTCCTTTGCGTCGACGCTTAGGGGCTTGTGCTCATGATTGGCATCTCGCACATTCGAACCATGCGCGAGATGATGATCGAAACAGCGGATCTCCACCGCAGCTACCGGATTAAAAAAAAATCCATCGAAGTGCTGCATGGCATCGATTTGAAAATCCACAGTGGCGAACGGGTTTTTTTATGCGGTCCAAGTGGTGCGGGTAAGACGACTCTGCTTTACACTCTGGCCGGTTTGGAACGTCCCGAGCGTGGCAGTGTTCGTGTTCACGGTGCCGATATTTATGCCATGGGCCGCCGTGAACAAGCCTGCTTCCGCAATCGTGAAATCGGTTATGTGTTCCAAAATTACCATCTTTTGCCTGAATTAACCGCGCTGGAAAATGTGGCTGTGCCCGGTGCCATTGCCGGAAGAGATTCGTCCGCCGCGGCATTTGCTGCGCTCGCCCGCGTGGGACTATCCGATCGCTCGGGGCACTTGCCCGCCGAGTTGTCAGGCGGAGAACAACAGCGCGTGGCCATCGCGCGTGCGATTGTCAATGAGCCCAAGGTTTTATTCGCCGATGAACCCACCGGAAATCTCGATTCAAAAAACAGTGTGGCAATCATGCGGATCCTGTTAGATCTCTCCACCGAGCATCATATGACTTTGGTCGTTGTCACCCATGATCAAAATCTCGCGAAATCCGGCGATCGAACATTGATAATCCGGGACGGATCCATTCATCCGACTGAGTGCGGGTAGCGCGGGCGCTTGTGATGCCTGCGCGTTCGAATCAGGCGCACCCTCAGGGCGAATAGAAGAATCTAGGGGGCACGGATTCCACACGCCAGTCGAAATAAAGCACGTTCACACGATCGCCGCGTAACGGTTTCTTCGGCACAGACCATGGCCATGAACCTCTGGCCGATGGATATTTGGCATTGATCTCAAGCATGGCGGGCACCTTGGAGAGAGTGGCGATACGGCCGCCATTCTCAGCAGTATACTTGCTGAGAGCGGCGTCAAATTGGGCTGATCTCCAACCATCTATCGGGCTGCCATTCCCTGAAACTCGTCCGAACGGGCCGACATCCATGCCGCTATCATCGGTCACTACACCCTTTGGGAAATACGCCTTTGTTGGGGTGAAGTAATCACTATTATACATCGCGTAACAAGTCACATCATACCAATTTTTTTTTCCTCCCATATTATCGGGTTTCAGTCCTGGGGCGCGGAAAATCTGAGCATACTGGATTTTTGATGTCGGTTCGTTCAATCCAAGATACGGTTGGAGGACGTAGGCTTGAGTGTACGGATTTGCGGTTGATATGGCGGGAGAAACTCCCGTGTCCATGAACGTGGGAAGATGGTCATTGTCACTCAAATAGGATGCCAGCGCGGCACCGATCTGTCTCATATTGGTGATGGCCAAAACATTGTCCGCTTTGGCGCGTGCTTTGGTAATGACAGTAAGCGTCAGGGCGGCGAGCGTGAGTACGATGGTGATGACGACCAAGAGTTCGACAAGCGTGAATCCAAAAGGTGCGAAACGCGTTCTCATCACGACAATGGGCCGTGGGCGCGGACCTCTCGGTTTCATCGATGGTTGGTTCGTCTGCATGCGGACAATTTAGGATGGCAAAGTGCGGGAGCGCAACCGTAGTTTTACGTCGTTCTCGTTTTCTGGTGGGGGGAGGAAATTCAGTCCGCCGCCATGTGCTGCGGGAGTGGATCATCGGTCCAAGTCGCTCATCATGTGCCTATCCACTCACTCCGCACGTGAGATCGGGCTGATCCCGCGTTGCAGCAATTGGGCGTCCACGGCAGCAGTGACGGAGTCATCGAGATAGACAGTGAGATTTTCTTCGGTGAACTCAATGGAATGAAGATTAGCCCGTTTGTCTTTAAATGCGGCGATGAGATTTTTCATGTTCCGGATTTTGTGACCGTTGACTTGGTGCACGATCAGGTTGCGAAGTCGCTCATAGCCGACCGTGGCGGGAGTAGGGATCACCCCGCTTAAAAACACGATGCGATCCACAGATTCCTCGTATTTTTCAGGATTTTTGTAGGCATCGAGAAGATTGAGGGGAGCACGTGATTGCCAATCCTCTCCGAAACTTTCAAGCATGGGCAGGGACAGTTCCTGAAAGACCAGTCCGCCCTTGAGTAAATAGTTCGGTGGTTTGTCAAAAAGCGGATTAGGAACAAGGCGGGTACTTGCGTCCTCACGCGTCAAGGTCACCTTGAGCTCCAGCAGTGAACCTGCTCGTAGCACTGAGAGCGTGACGACATCCCCCGTGGATTTTTCGCCGCGAATCAGGTGCCCCCATAAAAGACTTCCGTAATTCGGGTGTGTATAATAACCGCGCCGATCAATGGTTTTTCCGTCCACGGCAAGTAGCACATCACCCGGTTTTACTGCGCCGACTTCCGCCGCGCCGCCCTTGCGGACGCGCTGGATAAAGATCCCTCCTTGATCGTCGCTGAGTTTTAGCCATTGGCGGAATGAGGCGTCCTCGGTGCGGGCAATGGCAATGCCAAGGCTCGGAAATCCCTTGTAGGCACCAGTGGCGGCCCCTTCCAAAAACCGCTTTACGATGTCGGTGGATGTCACATCGCACAATTGATCCTTCTCATTATAGTTGAGGAGCACGCCGGCGAGCATTCCAGTGTGCAGGACGGGTAATGAGTAACTGCCGGCGGCACTCTGCATTGATGCCTTCACCATGTATGTTAGAAAATTATGATCTGGTAAAAAATTGGAGGCTAAATCGACACTCTGCAAAGTTCCTGGAGTGAGTAACGTTAGACCGTTGTCCTCGAGTTGCAGTATTTCCAGAGTGTCGCCAATTTTCGGTGGAGTGGTGATTTCGAGAGGGATTGTATGTGCAAACAAGTAATCTCCTTCTTTTGGGGATGTGGGCCCCAGCAATGCTAGGTTCGCCTCATAATCCACGGCGATCACTTTGGCTGGGGAAAATCGCGTGCCATCTGCCGATTCGAATTCCAGATAGGTGGCATCGGCGACCAATTCCGCTGTGGTGAGAACGCGCTGAGGGCCAATGATGGCCGCGAGTGCGCGACGCTTGCGTGGCGGATTTTTTTCCCAAGGTTGCCATGGGTTCCACGATTGCTGGGTCGAGTTGATCCGCACGACCGAAGATTTTACGTCCCCTGGTTTCGTGGATGAGGTGATGTCTGGAGTGGCGTCGGGTTTGGCGGGCGTGGCACAATCATTTTTTGCGGACTCCCTGGGTTGGCAGGCACAGAGTATGAAAACCAGCGGCAGCAGGAAATGCGTGCGAACCGGGGATTTGAGAATGTGAGTTTGATCCATGGATTCAGTTAGTGTCCTCCCTGCTTGCCCCAGGAATTCTTAAGGGCGACGGTGCGGTTGAAGACCGGTTTCACTCCCGGTCTGTGGTCAATGTTATCAGATATAAAATAGCCGACGCGTTCAAACTGACATGCGAACCCCGCTTCCGCTTCCCCGAGTGCGGGTTCGACCTTTGCGGCGATGATTGTCAGAGAGCCTGGGTTAATGACTTGAGTGAAACCTCCCTCGGCGGCATCCGGGTCCTCCACGCTGAACAAGCGGTCATAGAGACGAACTTCCGCATCCACGCCGGTGGCGCAATCTACCCAATGAATCGCAGCCCGGCATTCGACTCCCTCTGGCGAATCTGCCCCCACGGTTCCAGGGAGAATTTCCGCGTGGATCAAGGTGACTTTTTGTCCGGCGTCCTTTTCGTGGGATGTGTAACGAATGATATGACCGCCGCGCAACCGCACATGCCTGCCGGGCCCTAGCCGATAGTATTTCTTCGGCGGGTCTTCCATGAAATCCTCGCGCTCAATCCATATCTCGCCGCTGATAGACACGTTGCGATCACCCGCTTCCGGATTTTGCGGATGATTTGGAATGACAGCATGACCGAGCGGCTCTTCCGACCAGTTATCGAGCACGATTTTGATCGGATCAAGCACCGCCATGCGTCGTGGTGACGAGCGGTTGAGGAAATCACGGACTTCAAACTCTAACAGCGCAACATCGGTTGTGCTGTTGAACTTGGTGAGTCCGATACGTTTGCAAAAATCACGAATTGCGGCGGCCGGATACCCGCGTCTACGCAGGCCGGAGAGCGTTGGAAGGCGCGGATCGTTCCACCCGCTGACATGCCCTTCCTGGACGAGTTGCAGCAATTTCCGCTTGCTCATCACGGTGTAGGTGAGATTGAGCCTGGCAAATTCGATCTGGCGGGGCCTTGAGGGAACCGGGCAGTGGTCGATGAACCAATCGTAGAGCGGGCGGTGGTTCTCGAATTCCAGTGTGCACAGCGAATGGGTGATGTGTTCGAGTGCGTCCTCCAGCGGATGCGCAAAGTCATACATCGGATAGATACACCAAGCCGCGCCAGTATTGTGGTGGTGTGCGTGCATGATCCGATAGAGCACCGGATCCCTGAGATTCATGTTAGAGGACGCCATGTCGATTTTGGCGCGCAGGACGCAGGTGCCCTCCGTGAAATCGCCGGCGCGCATTCTCCCGAATAGATCGAGGTTTTCTGCTGGCGTTCGATCGCGCCATGGCGAGTGAGTGCCGGCAGTGGTCAGATTGCCGCGTTTTTCGCGGATCGCATCGGCCGGATCCTCATCCACATAGGCTTTACCCTCGCGAATGAGATGCACGGCGCAATCATAAAAAAACTGGAAATAATTACTCGCGAAATACAGCTTGTCACCCCAGTCAAATCCGAGCCATCGCACGTCCGTCTTGATGCTTTCGACATATTCGATCTCTTCCTTTTCCGGGTTTGTGTCATCAAAACGCAGGTGGCAGTTCGCGCCGGTGGCCAAATTTTCCTGGGCAATTCCGAAGTTCAGGCAGATCGCCTTCGCGTGGCCGATGTGCAGGTATCCGTTAGGCTCCGGCGGGAATCGGGTGATGGTGGTGCTGTGCTTGCCGGTGGACAGGTCATTGGCGATGATATCTCGAATGAAGTCGAGCTTGGTGAGTGAATCGGATGAGGTCATTGGAATGAATTATCGGGCCAGTTCATTGAGCAGTGCCTGATTGAGTCGGATGCCTGCCTCGAAGTTCTCCACTGGAAAATTCTCGTTAGGCGCGTGAATTTGAGCGTCTGCCAGCGCAAGGCCTAACAGCAGGGTGTCGGCACCGAGAATTTCTCGGAATGTCTGCACGATTGGAACACTGCCGCCTTCTCGGATGAGCACCGGCTCCGCGTGAAAAGCAGTGCGAAGCGCTGCCTGGGCGGCGAGGCCAAATTTGGAATTAGGATCTGTTAGGTAGGGTTTTCCGTCGTGCCCTGGGCGGACCTCGACGGTGACTCCCGGCGGACAATGCGACACAAGGTGACGGGTCACTTGCTGCATGATATCTAACGGACTTTGGTCCGGAACCAGACGAAACGAGAGTTTGATAAATGCCTCGGCGGGCAGCACGGTTTTTGAACCCTCGCCCTGATAGCCGCCACCGATGCCATTGACCTCGGCGGTCGGCCGGGCCCACACACGCTCGGCGGACGAATAACCGGGTTCACCGAACAGGGAAGGTGAACCGGTCACTTGAAGGAAATCCGCATCGCTCACGCCGGGCACTTCCGACCACATCTGCCGCTCCCAATCTTCCAATGGTCTAACAGAATTATAGAACCCGTCAATGGCCACCCGTCCGTCCGTGAAGTGAAGGCTGGCTAACAGGCGCGCCGCTGCCGCGGCGGGGTTCGCCACGGCACCGCCAAACAACCCGGAGTGGAGGTCGCATTTGGGTCCGCGCAGGATGGCGTCGCAACAAAGGATGCCGCGCAGGCCGTAGCCGAGGGTGGGCACGCCGGGTGCGACCATGCCGGTGTCGGAAACAGCCACCACGTCGCAGCGGAGTGCGTCGCGCTGTTGGTGCAGGAAGGCTGCCAAGTTCGGACTTCCGATTTCCTCTTCGCCTTCAAACAGAAAAATCAAATTAACTGGCAGTTCTCCATTTTCGCGAAGTGTTTGTTCGACACCTAACACATGAGCCAGCATCTGGCCCTTGTTATCGGTGGCACCGCGGGCCCAGATCCGTCCGTCACGGATTTCGGGTTGGAACGGATCGCTGGTCCAGAGGTGCAGCGGGTCCACCGGTTGCACGTCGTAATGGCCGTAGATGAGCACGGTGCGCCTATCAGGCAGATGGGTGTTGCGGGCGACGACCACCGGGTGTTTCGGAGTTTCGTGGAGTTCTGTTGCGAGGCCGAGATCTGCGAGTTTGGCGAGCAACCAATCGGCACAAGCACGCACATCATCCGCGTGCCGAGAATCCGTGGAAACACTCGGGAAACGGAGAAAGGCAAAGAGATCTTCAAATGGCTGAGTCACGGGACGATGCTTGCCGCTTGAAGGCTTCCCCCGCAAGGCGAATTCATGAAAAACGCCGCTAAATCCACCGTCGACGGAGGAAAAACCGTTTTTTGAACACCGCACATTGGCAGAAGTGATGAGGCGTCTTCGACCCTCATGCTGAATTTAACCCATCGCTTTTTCCATGAGTGTGTTCATGCGGATGACTGTGTCGCGCGCGTCTTCTAACAACCCAGCGGCGATCAAGGCATTGTCGAGCAATTGGCAAGCGATGAGTTTTGCGAGTTCCGGATCACTTTCTTTGGTGGCGGCAAGTTTTCGAATCAATGGATGACGCGGGTTGATCTCGAGTTCGACTTTCACTTCGTCTTTGAAATTTTCATCCATTGCTTTCATCATCTGGCGCATTTGCGGGCTCATGCTGTTGGCGGGGACCAGTGCGATGACGGGGTTTTCGACCAAACGCTTGCCGCTTGAAACACTCAGCACGCGATCACCCAGTTCTGCTTTGAGAAAACCACAGAGCGAAATCGTGAGTTCCTCTGCGAGTGATTCACCCTCTGCCGCCTGATCCTCAAGCTCCA
>CAIYYV010000008.1 GCA_903930425.1 Akkermansiaceae bacterium
AGAACTTTCTCGGCTACGTGAAGAAGAAACATTACGACGGCACCATCTTCCACCGGGTGATCGACGGCTTCATGATCCAGGGCGGTGGCTTCGAAGTCGCAGATGCAGGTCTTATCGAAAAGCCCTCCGGCAAGGGCATCACGAACGAAAGTCAGAACGGCCTCGGCAATGACACCGGCACGATCGCCATGGCCCGCACCAACGACCCGAACAGCGCCACTGCACAATTCTTCATCAATGTGGCCGACAACGCCATGCTCAACCACCCGAACAGTGGTGGCTACGCAGTGTTTGGAAAGGTCATTGAAGGGATGGAAGTTGTCAAAAAAATCAAGACCACACCCACGGGCATTACAAAACTCACGATGCGCCACCCGGTCACGGGTGCCCCATTGGAAATCCCCTCCCAAAACGTTCCCGCGAAGAACGTCGTCATCCTCTCAGCCACTCTTGTCGATTGATCGGCACCGCCCTGTCTGAGTCACGCATTCTATCACCGGGTCACCCCATCTTTTTTCTTGATGCAACTCTGGCTTTGCCCACTGCTGGCATTTTTTCTGGGATCCATCCCCTTCGGATTGCTCATCGCCAAGGCCAATGGCATCGACATCCGTCAACACGGGTCCGGCAACATCGGCGCCACCAATGTCCTGCGTGTCATCGGGAAAAAATATGGCATCACCTGCCTGATTCTCGACGCGCTCAAGGGCTTTCTGCCCGTCATCGTCGCTCTCAGCCTCGTCCGGTTAGGCGGAAAAGACTCCAATCTAACACTTCATTTTCTCGACTCGTTTGCGCTCATCCTGCCTTTGAGCCAACAATTCGAAGGGCAGTTGCTTCACGTCGTCACTGGCCTGATGGCCATCCTCGGGCACAATTACTCGCCTTGGGTAGGCTTCAAGGGTGGCAAGGGCATCGCCACCTCGGCCGGAGTGTTGTTAGGGCTCTATCCCTTTTTCGGTGTCCTGCTGCTTGGGCTGATTTGGCTCAGCTTGTTTCTCATCACCCGTTATGTTTCGGCTGCCAGCATCGGTGCCTCTGCGGCCATTCCCGTCGTCACTCATTTGGGGGCACGTTTTCACCACGTGCAGAACGACCCGTCGCTGCCGACTCTCTGGCAGGCCGGCGCTTGGAATAAGCCGTTGTTCGCCTTCACTGTGGCCATCGCGCTGCTCGCCATTTGGAAACACCGCGCCAATATCCAGCGACTTCGCGCCGGGTCCGAACACCGGTTTTCCCTGAATTTCAAACGCTCCTAACACCCAAATCCCGCCATGAATCCACTTACTTCCGCCGCCATCCTTGGCGCAGGCTCGCTTGGCACCGCACTCGCCAAACTCCTCTCCCCGAAACTCGAATCCATCGTGCTCGTCTCCATTGAGCAGGAATGCGTGGACGGCATCAACCTCAACCACCAGAACCCGAAGTATCTCGCATCCGTCGAACTCGCGCCCAACGTGCGCGCCACTATGGATCCCCGCGAGGCCCTCACCCTGCCATTGATCATCTTTGCCGTGCCCACCGCCGCAATCCGCTCGGAGGCCGAAAAACTCGCCGCCCTCGGACTGTCATCTCACATCCCGTTGCTGTCCTGCGCCAAAGGCATCGAACGCAGCACCGGCGAACGCTTGAGTCAAATCCTCCGCGATGTCTTTCCGTCCAACCCGATCGGCATCCTCAGCGGCCCCAACCATGCGGAGGAAATCGCTGCGGACCTCGTCACCTGCGCGGTCGTCGCCTCCGAAAACCCGCAACTCGCCGACGCCCTCCAGGATTTGTTCACCCTGCCGCATTTCCGCGTTTACACCAGCGACGATGTCGCCGGCGTCGAACTCGGCGGTGCCGTCAAAAATGTCTATGCCATCGCCGCCGGCATGGCGCACGGCCTCGGCCTCGGCGACAATGCCGTGGCCGCCCTGGTCACCCGCGCCCTCGCAGAAATGACCCGCCTCGGCGTGGCTCTCGGTGGTAACCCCGAAACCTTCGCTGGCCTCTCCGGCGTCGGCGATCTCATCGTCACCTGCTTCTCCGAACACTCACGCAACCACCGCGTCGGCCTCGCCCTCGGCACCGGCCAATCACTCGAAAACGCCGTCGCATCCCTCGGCATGGTCGCCGAAGGCGTGCCGAACACCCTCTCGATCCACGATGCCGCCCGCATGGCAGGCGTGCGCACCCCGATCATCGACGCGGTCTATTCAATCCTCTATCAGGGAAAACCCGCCGCCGTCGCCATGCGAGAACTGCTCGACCGCGACCCGCGCCCGGAAATCAGTTAGACTGCAGGAGCGATTTCATTCATGAAACCCAATCGCCTGTTGCCACTCGGGCTTCAAACCGTGAACTTCTATCAGTTCCAATAAAGTGGTTTTCTTCCATGCCACCCCGAGGGCGGCGACCATCCGGTGGATGATGTTGAAATGCCCGCCCCGTGAGTATCGTATTTCGGCTTTCATCACGTCTTCCGGCGAAGAATTGCAAGGTATTCGGGTGACAGGCCGGATCCCATACCCGAACGGAATCAAACCGCAATTTCGGCGCAAGCGATCAGGACACTTCAGGGCCGCTTCTTTTCCGTCAGCCGAAGCGCGAGGAAATACAGAACGCAGACCACGGCCACCGCTCCGACAATCCAAACGGCTTCCAGCTTGACCGCGTGAATCAAATGGGTGAGGTCCACCCCCTTGCCTTGTTGGAGTGCCATCATTTGCTGCGGGTCGAGTTGCCTGCCGACCTTTTGCCCGAGCACTGCGAGCACCCAACACCACAGCGCCGAACCGACCACGGTCAACACGCTGAACTTCACGAAGCCCATGCGGATGATGCCCGCCGGAATGGAAATCAAATGCCGGATCACCGGCAGCAGGCGCGCGAAAAAGATCCCACCGCCCTCATACCGATGCATGAAGCGCTCGGCGCGCTCGACTTTCTGAGGCGGCATGAAAAAGTATTTGCCGAAGCGCATCACGACCGGGCGGCCGACCCAAAGTGCCGTCCAATACGTGATCGCGGCACCCAGCCACGAGCCGAAGGTCCCGGCAACAATCACGCCTAACACCGTCATGCGGCCGCCCTGAGCGGCTAGAATGGCCGCTGGCGGCACCACCAATTCACTGGGGACCGGAAAGATCGAGCTTTCCATGGCCATCAAAACCACCACGCCTCCATAGCCCCACTCGTGCACCCAACGGAACCATATTTCGATCAATGATTGCATCATCGCGCAACGACGATGGCTTTCCGACCTCGCTTGGCAAGACGAATGCGGCGACGGGTTTGTTTTCCACTCAAAGATCTTCGACGGGTGGGCCTGCTTGGGTTCGAACCAAGGACCAAGGGTTTATGAGACCCCTGCTCTAACCGCTGAGCTACAGGCCCTGTGTGGCGCGGCAATTTTTAGTCGTGTGGCGAGATGTCTGACAAGGGGATTCGGCACCGGATGAGAGCGGCCAAGTGAAATTCATTTTTACTGAGTGGGGCCGGATGCATCACGGGCGGTGAGCGCGCCGAATCATTCTGTTAGGTCCGACCTTTGGCGGCATTCCAAGCGACTTCCATTTGGTCGAGGGATGCGGCGGCGAGGCTGAGGCCCTGGTGTTGCAGGGCGAGTTCCATGGCGGCGAAGCGTTGTTCAAACTTTGTGTTGGCGGCGGCCATGAGGACTTCGGGGTCAACTTTGCGGAAACGCGCGAGATTGACCGCGGAAAACAGAAGATCGCCGAGTTCCTCGTCGATGTGCGCGGGATCATGGCTTGTGAGAGCGGCTTCCAACTCATCGATTTCCTCGCGGATTTTAGCGAGCACGCCTGAGGTATCGGGCCAATCGAATCCGATTTTCGCGGCTTTTTGTTGGAGTTTTGCGGCGCGGAGGAGTGCGGGGAGGCCTTTGCCGACTCCGTGGAGGAAGGGCTGGTTTTCGTGGCCTTTTTCGGCGCGTTTGATTTGGTCCCACTGAGTGAGGACCGCGTCGGCAGTGTGCGCCTGGCTTTGAGCGAAGACATGCGGGTGGCGGCGGACGAGTTTTTCGCTGATACCGCGAGCGACGTCGTCGAGGTTGAAATGCCCGGCCTCCTCGGCGAGTTCGCAGTGAAAAACCACCTGAAGCAAGACATCGCCGAGTTCCTCCCTGAGGTGCGCGTGATCGCCGTGCTGGATGGCATCCACGGTTTCGTAGGCCTCTTCGATGAGATTGGGGACGAGCGAGGCGTGTGTTTGTTCGGCGTCCCACGGGCAACCGCCGGGCGCGCGGAGGCGGTGCATGATGGCGCGGAGTCTGGCGAGTTGTTTCTCGGCCTCCGAGTGATGGATCATCTCTGAATCAGTCATGGATCGGGGGGTGCTTTTCGGAGGCACGACGGAGGAGGTCACGCTCATCCGGGGTGAGGCTTTGAAATCCGTCACGCGAGATTTTATCGAGGATGCGATCCACGGCGGATTCCTCATCGAGCGGGAGATCGGAGCGCGGGCGTAATTTGGATTCGAAGCGCTGAGAGAACGACCGGGGATGATAGATTTCCACAGCGGGTGCGCCACCTAACAACCGAGGATAACGCATCAGGATGAATCCGAGAATGGCTCCTCCCAAGTGGCCGGCCTCACCACCCTCGTTACCTCCGAGTTTGAGGAGGATCGCCCCCGAGGAAATGATCATGAGAGCAATGGCCAACTGGCGCATGGAAAGCACGATAGGCGGGAAAAGCAGTGCGACGCGCAGGTCCGGGGCGATGAGGGCGACGCCGATGAAGATGCCATAGATGCCTGCGGAGGCACCTATCAGCGGCGATTGCATCGCATCAGGGAGGATCCCCAAAAGCATGAGGAAGGTAAAAAACGCGGCTCCGGCGGCTCCGCATAGCAGATAAAAGCGCAGGAATTTTTTGGAGCCCCACCAGCGTTCCATCCACGGACCGAAGAAGTAGATGCCAATTGAATTGAATAACAGATGTCCCAAACTGCCATGCAGAAACTGGAAGGTCACAAACTCCCACAGACGGAACTCCAGCAGTGCGGATTGAACGGAAAACGCACCCCATTGCACGAGCAGGGGTGGATGGAATCGATCCACCTTCAGATTGAGGACCACGGGCAATATCAGATAGTCGAGAAGGAAGATCGCGACGTTGGCAATGAGCAGGCATTTCACCACGGGAGTGAGCCGCGACAATGAGCCGCCGCCACGTGCCGGGTTTCGGTGATAATCTCGATCTGCGATGCCCATTCACCCCGTGGGTAACACGGCATCGCCCACCCCGCAAGCCCGAGTGACCCAGACAATGCGGTGATGGATTCTAGATGCAAGATGCCGTCGCCCATCCACCGGGTGCCGCAGCCCATGAAGAATCAGCAAATACGGCCGTGCGAAATGGCAGGAGACTGATTGAAAGGCCCGTTTACGGCACGCCGTATTTCTTGGATGAAACGAGCCCCACATCCCGACTCTCGCCGCCTGCGGTCATCAGGTAGCCGCTCCACAGCCCTCGCACTCGCCGTGAGTCTGGCCTGCGCCTCCAGCACCTATGCCGAGATTTCCTTCCGGTCGCAATCGAGTGAGGCGGCGCGCTTTGAATCCGCCGGTGCCTCACGCGTTATCGAAAGAGTGCGCGCGGGTTCCACGGGCGTGATGTTTCAGATTTTCGTCCAAGTCGGGGACAACGTGCAAAAAGGTCAGGTGCTCGGCCACACCGAACTTGAGGCCACCAAGCTCCAACTCGACCTCACCCGGCAGGCGCTCGAAGACCGATCCAATCTCGAGGCCATGGAAGGCCAGGCGGCCGCTTGGACCGTCACCCGTGAGGAGACCGAAGACGCGGTGCACCGCCGCAAAGTCGAAAAATCACGTCTGAATTGGGCTCTCGGTATGGAAAAAATGTTTCGAGGCACCTACAATGCGCAGTTGGGCCTCAAGAAAACCCAACAGATCCAGCATGACTATTGGAAAGATCAATATGAGAAACGTTTTTTCCGCTCGCCTGTAGACGGGGTGGTCTCCGAGGTGCTTGTGGAAGTCGGGAAACCGATCAACTACGCAACTCATGTATTCACGATCAAGAATGACGACACCTATGTGGTTCCGGTGACCGTTCCCGCATCGCTTGCCCACAGCACCGCCCCACAAGACAGCCTTGCCGTGCGCGCATCCGATGGCAAAACCGTGAGCCGCGGATTGGTGGACAGCGTGTCAGATGATCCGGGAACGACCGGCCGGAAAATCATCAAACTGCTCGTCCAAGCGGCGGATTTCCCGGCCGCCTCGCGCGCCAGTCTGTTAGGGATGAAATTCGATGTGCTGCTACCCAGATGACGCGTTGAAGATTTGTGATTGGAAATTTCAAATTTGAGATACAAGACACACACGATTGCGGATTGCAATTACAGAATCTCAAATCTCAAATCTCAAATTGCAGATCTCAAATCTCAAATTGCAAATCTCAAATTGCAGATTGATCTACCGTTAGAACGTCGGCATTTCTGGGTGGTCGGCGGCGACAGTGGCGACGCCTTCGATTTCAATGAGCCATCCTGGGCGGCAAACCGCAGCGGCAAGCACGAGGATGGGGACGTTTCCGAGACGCTCACGCAGCACCGGCAGAACGAGCGCGTGATCCGTGGGGTCGCGCAGATAGACGAGAAACACGAGCATATCGGCGAGGCCGGCTCCGGCGGCGGCCAGAAGGCCGTCGATGTTGTTGAGAGTGCGGTCCAATTGGCGCACCACATCGTCCGGGTGGACGATTTTTCCGGACGGGTCGATGCTGGCAGTTCCGGAGATGAATATCTGCAGTCGATCGCGGTAGGCGATGGATGTCGCCCGTTCAAAGGTGACGCCGTAGTCATAAGTCGGGCCCAAATGATCGAGCGCAGTCAGGTAGTTCACCTGGTCATCACGCAGTCCACCGATCGCATAGGCATCGAGAAAAACACGGGTCATCGGGTGATCATGGTTTCCCGCAATCCCGGTGCTGGCAATGAAATGGGTGTCCGCAGTGAGGCCGTGGTCGGCAAAAAATTCGCGACGGGTAACGACCATGCCCGCGTAGTCGAGGTCGATATTCGGTTGAAAAAGCCAGGTGCGCACGACGTGATCGGCGAGCGTGAGGCCATGGACCGACAGACGGTCGACATAGTCGGAAAACACCGCATGGGTTTGGCGGGCGACGGTTTCGTGGTCCGGTTGGACAATGCCCGTGCTCCACAGGTGTCGCAAATCACCACGATCCAAAACCAGCGTCGTGCCGTCATGCGATTTTTTGAGCGGTGCTTTGGGATCGACGACATGGCAGGCCCACAGCGCCAATTTGGCAGACGCGAGCGGGATTTGTCCGACATGGGAAATCGAGCAGGGGACGTCCGGGCAATTTGTGTTAGAAAATGGGTGACTCTGCAGGATCGAGGCTTGGTTGGCCATGTCACTGCAGAAAAACCGCCGCCAGACGGCGGTGCTGAGATCGAGTCCAGTGACATCGAGTGCCAGTTGATATCCATTTTCCACTTGTGCAAGGTGCTCGTCGAGAGTGCCTGGCGTTTCCGGGACCACGGAGATATGCCATTCGGTCACGCCTGTCGTCCCGCAGAATTTCGAAACATTGACGGTCACCGGCCACTGCGGATGAGTGAGTATTTGATGTTCTGCGGTGGTATCCAAACGAGGAACTAAATGGATGGGAGTATCAGCAATCATGGTGTGAAAGATTTTTCTCGAATGATGAATGGAATGGCTGGCATGACCGACACGGAACCGGCGGCACCGCGGGCACGCACCGGTTTTTTCGCATCCTTGACTGCGGGGCCTGGCCTGAGTGAGGCACCGAGAATCACATTGTCGGCGTATCCGGGTTTCAATTTCGCACCGTCCGCTGTGAGGTGGACTTGAATTTCATCGGGCAGAACAATTTCGGAGCGCGCGGTCAATCCGTCAGGAGCGTCAAGCGCGAGCAGATCGACACCCTGCAGGGCGGCCCACCCCGGCACACGGAAGCGCACGACCACCTCACCGCCACAAGGGACATCCACCTTTTCGTCACCGATCCGGTTTGCGAGTGGCGCGCGCGGTTTTCCGGCCAACACGGCGACCAAGCATTCACGCGCCGGCACCAAATGCCTCCATAGAAATGCCTGCATCGTATCGTCGCACGCCTCAGCGGTGCGGACGATTTCCACGCCGCCGAGCTTCGCTGTTCCCGTTAGATTCATGGGCATCACTCCGGCGGGGACATTCGGGGGTGCTTGGACGGTCATGCAGAGGCGGTCCTGGCCCGGTTCGATCACATTGCCACCAATCGCCCACCCGTCCGAGCCTACTAACAGGCGGACAGTGACTCTCTCATTGAAACCCTCGCGACGGTCCATGTGCACGGTAATGGGCACCGACTGTCCGGGTGATAGATTGATAGCCGACGGACAAACGCGCAGCGCGAAATCCGGTTGGGCGGGGGAAACGCGCAAGCGATAGGCGAACGCCTCGCCGCCCTGATGTTGGGTGTCTTCCATTTGCACAAAAAAAGGACCTTTCTTGGCTGGCAGACTCAGGCAAATCCGCGAATCCGCATGATGGGTGAGGAGCCCATCGCCCAATTGCAAGTGGCCGTCTTTTGGCATCAAATCGTCATTCCATGCGAGCACGTTTCCAGAGGAATCGGTGACCCTGAGAACCGAATCAAGCGGCGAACCAAGACGTCGTGCCCAGACTTCCATCATGACAGGCACACCCGATGGGGCGGCCAGTTGGAACACATCGATATCGCCGGGTTGATTGATGCGTCCATTGACGACGCAAGGCCACGGCAATAGACGCGCGTGTTCCCGGTCATTGTTCGGTTCCTTTTCATCGGCATCAGGAAAATCATTCACGGCATAGGCAACGGCATTGGATTCGATCCCGTGATTGGACACGCTGAATTCACGCAACGGGGAGGCACCCGGCTTGGAATCTAACGTAATTTCGGTTCGAGGCAGGTTCCAACCTGACAAACGATGGGGTGCCGAGCTACCGGTGGCGGCACCGAGCGGGAAGCAAGAGGTGACAAAGGGTTGTTCCGAAACCTTGATCCGATAGACAAAGTCTTCGCGGCCTCTGAAAACCGAGTCGCGGATTTCCAAAGTGTAATCACCATCCTCCGGCACGCGGAACATCAAAACAGGGTCCGGCCGGAACCGGTAATCATCGCCATAGGCAAGTTCTTTTCCGCGAGGATCTAACACCGTCAGCACGGGCTGGAACCACCCGGGAACGGCATCGGCCAAATACGGGATCAAGGCGCGGGCCCTGACCTCGACCACCAATGATTTCGCAGTATGCGCGTGAAAGCGGACGCGGTCGACGTCACCAGGAAACACCTGTCCGTTGAACAATACCGGCAAGCCAGCCACTTGTGGCGGGACTGCCTGTCCTGACTTTGGATCATTTGGTTCACGTTCGCAGATCTCGGGAAAGCTGCCGACCTCAAAGCGCATCGGATTGGTGAGGCCCGCGGGCGTAAGCAAGCGCAGGTCACGCCCGCCGAGGGGGGCGGTCGCGGCGACGGTCACCTCCAAAGTGGCCATCTCGGCGAGTTGGGGATTCATTTGCATCCGATTGGCCCGTAAAAAAATCTGCACCATGTGATCGATTTCCGCAGCGTCGGCATGCTCCAGACGGTCTAACAACGGATGCTCCGGCATCACAAACGGCACATTCGCGGCGACCGATGCCACAGGCGGCGTCTTGTCATTCGCTTTGCCCTTGCGCCCTCGAGGAGTGTTAGAAACCGCCGGTGCGGTAGCCGGTGCGGTAGCCGGTGCGGTAGCCGGTGGGGTAGCCGGTGGGGTAGCCGGTGGGGTAGCCGGTGGGGTAGCCGGTGGGGTGGGCACGGGCAGACCGGCGAGCACGGCGCGTCGTGCGGCGATTCGTCGTTGGACTTCTTCGCGTTGTTCTTTATCAAAATTGCGAACGGGTCGGTAGACTTTCAGGATGCGGGCGGTGACGCCGGTGCCTGAGACGCGGACTTGGGACGCCTCTCGGAGGTTTTGTCCGCCAATGAGGACTTCGACGGTGGATCCGTTTTGGGTGCCGGCGGGGAAGACGTAGGCGATGTGCGGTTCACGGGCGGCGGTCTGTCCTTGAGACTGGGGCACGAGCAGCGCCAGCATCACAATCATTCCTATGCCCTGTCGTATGCGGTTCATATCATTTCAAAGCAGTTCTTTCAGGCGCAGGGTTCCGGTGGGTATGGGCGGCATGACGGTGGTTTCGATACCACGCGAGTTGGGCAATGCTTGGTCCGGATCGATTCCTAACAAAGAAGACATAGCTCCTAACATTTCTGCGGGATGGACGGGTCTATCGGCGACCTCGGATCCGGTCTTATCACTGGAGCCGAGTACGCGGCCGCCCTTGAACCCTCCACCGGCGATCAAGGCGGAGAAGCAATTTCCATAATGGCCGCGGCCGCCGTTCCATGGAGATTCCCACTGGATTTTCGGGGTACGGCCAAACTCTCCGCCGCACCAGAGGATCGTGCTGTCTAACAACCCGCGTTGTGAAAGATCGTCGATCAGGGAGGATAGTCCCATATCGAGTTCAGGCAAACGGCGGCGCATGGTTTCGAAGTGTTGCTTATGAGTATCCCAGCCCTTGGAGTTGATAGTGATATAAGGGACGCCCTGCTCGACGAGGCGGCGCGCCATGAGGCACGACTGGCCGAAAGTATTCATGCCGTAGCGGTCGCGGGTTTCCTGTTTTTCGGTGGTGAGATCAAACAACTTTCCGGCATCACCGAGGATCATTTCGTAAGCCTTGGATTCGGAGCGTTCGAGTTGTTTGAAACGGGGATCGGCCGGCAGCGCGCGGCCGAGCGCGTCGAGTCGGTGCATCAATTCCCGGCGTTCGGCCTGGCGTTGTGCGGGGATGCCTTCGGCGACGACGCCCTCGACGGCGAAGACGGCTTTGGCGGGATCGCCTTCAGTGGCGAATGGCTTGTAGCGCAAACCGAGAAATCCGGCCTCAGAGAAGCGGCCCTGGGGTTGAGTGAGAACGATATAGGGAGGGATAAGTCCTTTGTAGCCGTGGTCGTAGCCTTTGAACAACGATACGATGGCACCCAGGCTCGGATAGACGAGGCGGTCGGGTTCCCTGCCGGTTTGGACGATATAGGCGGCGGTTTCGTGGCCGGTATTGCCATGGGTCATGCTGCGAATCAGCGAGTATTTGTCCGCGTGTTTGGCCAAGGTCGGCAGCAATTCATTGATGCGGATCCCATCGACAGAGGTGGCCACCGGCTGGTCAAATGGCCCGCAGTAGTCACGGCCCGCGTCAGGTTTCGGGTCAAAAGTATCGAGGTGGGATGGGCCGCCCCACAACCAAATCTGGATCACCGCCTTGGCGCGCGCGGCAGGGGCCGGCGCAGCGGAAAGGCCGCCTGCACCGATCGTGAGCGCGCCGCCTAACAGGGCAGACTGCCGGATCATCTGGCGTCGCGACATGAGATGGGGCGAAAATGAAGGATCCATAGAAAAGAGCGGATAGATATTGGACTCGTTAGAAATGTTAGTGCCGATAGAGGAATTCCTTGCTATTGATCAAGGCCCACGCGAGATCCTCAAAGGACGATTTCATATTCCTTCCGGAGAGGGGGCGCAGGTATTCCTCGGTTGTGGTGGCCTCTGAAACCGTGGGCGGCCTGGACAAAATTGCCAAGTAAAGACCGGTGACCAAGCCACCGGGTTTGCCCGCGTTTTTTTCCCACACCTTGCGCAAGCGGGTCCCATTGCGAATTTTGGTTTGGACATGGGTGGAGTTCAGCATGTGGAGGCTTTGGCCGTCGGACCATCCGTTATTGCGTTCCGATTCCAGGCCGGTATCGCGCGGCGGGCGGCCAAACAACTCGAGGAACGAGCTGCTGATGCTGCCATCGCCGAGATTCACGGCCGTCTGGGTGGCGGGTAAAAACGTGTAGGGTTCGGGAGCCTGGCTGGAATAACTTTCGCCGCTATCCGAAAGGTGGCAGAGCGCATCGACAAGCACTTCCGCCTCCAGTCTGCGGACCGGATAGAATGCGAACAACGATTCGGCCTCACTGCTGGGAGTTCGTGGAATCGACGAGCGCTGATAGGTCCGCGAATTCAAAATCGTGCGCAGCAACTTCCGCCGGTCAAATCCCGATGCAACGAACTCCTGCTCGAGAAAGCCTAACAATTGGGGATTGCTTGGCGGATTGTCGGGCCGGAGATCGTCGGGTTCATGGACGATTCCACGCCCCATCATCCACGACCACAAGCGGTTCACGGTGGCGCGCGCAAACCACGGGTTGCCCGGGGCGACCAGCCAATTGGCAAACACTTCCCGTGGATCCCGGCCGTCCTCGACCCGACCGCTCCGCCCGTCAGGCAACATCGCCACCAAGGGCCCGACCGGCGCAGGGTCCAAGCAAACAATCTCCTCTTTCCACTCGGCCGTCGGCTTATAGCTCAGGCGGGAAAAGAATTTGGCCATGCCGGTGCTTCGGTCGGCGGGCCATCGTTCGATACGGGAGCCCATGAAAGTCAATGCCGTCGCGGCTGCGAGAGATGACGGAGCACGCCCTTGCACGGCGCGCATAAAATTCACCTGAGGCACGCGGAAGTTGCTGCCGCTGGAAGCAATCAAGTCGCGCGCCAATTGATCATGCGACAGGTTGCTGGCCATCGCGTCATGCAACCACCGGTAATACGCTTGCACCGCGTTCGGCCATAAATTGATCGGAAACTCTGCCTTGATTCGCAGCACATCGCCCCATTTCATCGCCATATAGTCGGCGTGCTCCGGGCTTTCTAACAACAAATCGATGCGGGCCGCACGCTTCGTCGGGTGGCGGTCGGAAAGAAAGGCGCGCACCTCATCGGCATCGGGCAAGGTGCCCGTAAGATCAATCCGTGCGCGGCGCAGGAACACGGCATCCGAACAAACGGGACCGATGGCGATGCCCAATTTACCGAGCCGATCCTCGACCAGGCGGTCGAGGGTGGTGGCCGGGGCCTCTGTTGCGGACTCAAATGGTTCGATGCATTGGAGTTCGGCAGCGGGCGCTGTTGATGCGACCGCGAGGCAGATGATCCTAGCCAATGACATCAAAAATTGCACACGTCCGGTCTTCCTTAGTGGGGGGAACCCGAATCGGTGGAAAAAGTTGTGCATGGCGCGATGCATTATCAATTTTATCATACTCGTGACACGTCGCCAGTATTTCGAATTTCCCGCGAATAATTCTTGCCTTTGACGCCATGCTCCGCAATGAAGCGCGTCTCTTATGAGTCCAAAAATCTTCATCGGCACTGACAGTGGCGCGACGACCTCGAAAAGCGCCGCAGTCTGGGAAAATGGTGAGCCCGTCTCCACCAAACTGCTTCAACGTCCAACCGATGCGCAGAATGGGCGTGACGCGGTCATCCGCAATTGGATCGCAGGCATCTCGGATTTTCTCACTCAAAATGATTTGGAATGGTCACAGGTGCACGGCGTGGGTCTCGCCATCCCCGGTCCCTATGAACGCTACGGCGTTTTTGGAAAATCCCCCAATCTGCCAGCCAGTTTTTGCGGCTGGGATGTGCATCACGATTACCAGGCGGCACTCGCCCAAAAAGTCGGCCGCTCCGTCCCGCTCGTCGTCGGCAATGACGGGAACTATGGGGGCGTGGCCGAGGCCCGGCTTGCGCGCGGGACCACCCAAGCCTCGGTGCTCATGCTCATGCCGGGGTCCGGTCTGGGAGTCGCCTTCATCGGGCCTGACGGGTTATCACTCGACGGCGACACGCTCGCGGGCATGGAGGCTGGCCACATGCCGGCACCCCTGCATCTGTTAGACGGCATCGCCGGCAGTGCTCCCCTCCCCTGTGGTTGTGGTCGCGACTGGGGTTGTGTGGAGGCCTACACGACGCTTTCGGGATTGCCATGGCTGCTAGAAGAACGGCTCGCCAAGCACCCCGGTCATCCGCTTGCTCTGTCTGCCGCGCCGATGAAGGAAAAAGTGTTATCACTGCGCGGCCTCGCCCAAAAGGCCGACCCTCTCGCACTTGAGATTTTTGATTTTCAAGCGCGAGTGATGGGTTTGCATGTGGCGAATCTGGTCATGGCCTTGGATCCCGGCATCGTCATCATCGGCGGCGGACTGATGGATCACGAAGGAACGAGTCCGGAATTCCGCGATCGTTATCTCAGCCGGATCCGCGAAACCGCGACCCCATATCTCTGGCCCGCACAACGCAACACGCTGAAAATCGTCCCCGCAGTGCTTGGTGACTTGTCACAGGCGATCGGGGCCGCTCTGGTGGCGCTCTATCAGACGCAAGCCTGAAGCGGGAGGGACCGATTCCTCGCTTGGCACCACCGACCGACCGGTGGGAGTGGTGGCTCGAGCCGGGATCGAACCAGCGACACATGAATTTTCAATCCATTGCTCTACCAACTGAGCTATCGAGCCATTCACAAAGGCCGCCCCTGCGGGCGGGACGGGAGTAAGCGCAGTGACGCCGGGTTTGACAACCGCAAAATCACGCGCCCAGCAAATTTCTGGCAGACGCGCACGAGCCTCACTTGAGGAAGACTTCGCGGGCCTTTGCGCCGTCGCCCGGGCCGACGATGCCGCGCAGTTCGAGGATATCCACCATGCGGGCGGCGCGCGTGTAGCCAAGGCGCAGGCGGCGCTGTAACAATGAAGTGCTGGCCTTGCGTTCCTGCCTGACCACCTCGATGCACTTCATGATGAGTTCTTCATCGGCCTCCGAAACGTCATCATCCTCATCTGCCTCACCGCTTTGGAGTGACGCGTGAATGTCGGTCTCAAATTTGGGTTTCCCCTGGGCGGCGCAATGATCGATGATGCGTTCGATTTCCGCATCGGTCACAAAGGCACCCTGGGCCCTCTCCAATTTTGCCGACCCGGGCGGGAGATAGAGCATATCTCCCTTGCCGACCAGTTTCTCCGCGCCCTTGGTATCCAGGATGACCCGCGAATCGAGTTGCGAGGAAACCTGAAAGGCGATGCGGCAGGGAAT
>CAIYYV010000009.1 GCA_903930425.1 Akkermansiaceae bacterium
TATTACACGATGCGCCCGGATTTCGTGTTTCCTAACATGACTCAGCCTGCCGACGGGACGATTCTTCCCTACCTTCGGGCCAAAAACGCGGATGGCAGTTATGCCGGCGATCCGGTGTCAGGCACTTCGCAGACCCTCCTCTATTATCCGACATGGCCCAGCGACCCGCCGACCTTGAGTGTCGGAGAAACGCTGGCGCTGCCCAATCACGGCCTGCCTGCCGTCCGCGGCCAGTCGAGCGCCGTGGTGATTTACCAGCAGTCGATCGCGAAAACCACAGCGGTCCCAAGCGTCACGCTGCAAGACCCGACCCGCGCAAAATCCGTGCTGCTCAATGACTCAAGAGTGGGTCTCACCGTGCTGCCGACCTCGTTGAAAACCACCGCTCAAAACGGCAAAACCTATTTTCAACTCGCCCAGCCTCACCTGCAACAGCGCTTCTACTTCGATCCGCTGCTGGGCGACATCGGCGGCTTGGTCTTGGTGGGTGAGTTCGTGGATGAAATCGCCGGCGAGGATTATCTCAACCTCAATACCCTGAGTGAGGACGATGTGACCGCGCTCAATGTGCTTGTGGACAGTTCGAACGTTGATGATCGAGACGCCTGGGAGGCCGCCATCCTCGCGCTCACGACCACCGTGGAGACCTTCAAGGAGAATCCTGTCAGCAAGGGCACTTACATCGTGGACACCTCCAAGTCGAAAAACGTGGGCAGCCAGGTCTTGCCGGAGATTTCCGATTCGAACACCGCCGTGGACAGTTATGCTCTAACAGCACTAGGCCAGGGCAGTGGCTATGTCACCCTGCTGTTCGCCAACGGCGACGCCTTCACCCCGAAGGGCGATCCGATTGCCATGCAGGTCATCAAGGTGCTGCCGCAGCTCTATCAAGGAGACCTGAAGATGATTGCGGCTTCCAATCCCCTGGATGAGCAGACTTCGTTGCGCCACAGCGGCGACTTCGCGGCGCACCCGGAAAACTACACGTTTGAATGGGCTTACTCGCCTCCGGTGGATGGCGCGGTTCCTGCCATTTATTCAAACTCCATGGTCCGGACGCTCGGCAGCTCCACGACCAACAGCTGGTATCAACTGGGCAACCCGCCGGTGGTGCCACCGGGCGGGCTGACCTATCCCGCCACGGCCGTGACGCTCAGCCGTTCGATCCAGATCAATAGCGCGAGCCATGACGCCACACTCGGGCTGCCGGGACAGATCCTCAAAAGCGTCCCGGGGCTGGTGTTCGCCAACTCGGTGCCCAGCAGCATCGTTTTCAGCGCCAAAATGGAAATGACGGATGGTTGTGTGGTATTCGTCAACAGCGTGCCCGCGCTTGCCTATCAGATTCCGTATGGCACGGCCGTCCCCGGCAATCTGGCACCCGAAGGCGCGCGCTCGGGGCTGGTTCCAGACGGTGATGGTCTGACCTATCAATTCCCGCTGGATCCGGCGTTGTTCCAGGTTGGCAGCAACCAGATCGAGGTCGCGCTTTATTCCAGCCTGGCGTCGGGTGGTGCCAACAGCGCCATTGATTTCCGAATCCATACCGAACTGAAGACGGACTTGGTGAAATCCACTCCATCGCAGTGGCTGAAGCCGTCCCAACCCGAAAAACTAACCAATACAATCGTCATCGGCGGTGCTGCAGGATCGCCACTGGGCAATCCGTTGCTGGTGTTCTCCGACACCTATTTCACCATGCGCTATCAGGCAAAAGACCCGGACAGCATGGTCACCGGTGCGACTTGGAGCGAGTGGAATACGCCGGTGCTGGTCGAGAGTTGGGTCAAGCGCGTGCTGGATGGAATCAACCCGTTCAACCA
>CAIYYV010000010.1 GCA_903930425.1 Akkermansiaceae bacterium
GGCGCGGGCGTCGAACTGGAGGCTCAGGACATGGCCCGCGAGCTTTCTCGACTCCAACAGAAAATGGATGCGGGCGCGGATTATGTCATGACGCAGCCTGCATTCCGCTATGAACCGCTTAATGTGTTAGAACGACTCCGTGGGCGCTTCCCCTTTCTCGTCGGAGTGATGGTTCTGACCAGTTTCGAGCACGCCCAGCGCATGTCACAAGTCCCCGGCGTGGTCATTCCCGACGACATCCTTCATCGCCTGTCCGCCCAGTCTGGCCGCGACGACCAGGCCAAGGTGGGTCGGGATATTGCCGCCGAACAAATCCGCAGGCTTGTGAGTGAGGGATGGGCTGGCGTTTACCTCATGTCCACTGCAGCGGGCAGCGGCACCGTCGAGGTGCTCTGCGCAGGCCTTCAATAGAAATAGAGCTGAAAACTCGTGTTTTCAGCATGATAATCCTCGCTTGCGGGACGGGTATCCTGTTGAATCGCGGCACCGCAAGCGGGAGCCAGCCGTGCCTGCCCCCGCCTCATCTCATTCCCCACTCAATCCACCCAACCTCTATGTCCGCAATACTACTCAATGGAACGGAAATCCGGAAAGAAATTCTCGCAGAAATCCAACAGGAAGTGGAATCCATCAAGGCAGCGCATGGCGTGGTACCCGGCTTGGTCACCATTTTGGTAGGCAGCAATGCCGCGTCGCTTTCTTATGTGTCCCTCAAGGTGAAAACAGCGCACAGTCTTGGCTTCAAAGAGATCCAGGACAATCAGCCGGACGATATCTCAGAGGCGGCATTGCTCGCCTTGCTTGCAAAATACCAACAGGACGAGAGCATTCACGGCATCCTCGTTCAACTGCCGTTGCCATCGCATATCAATGAGAAAGTGGTGCTCAACGCCATTGACCCTAACAAGGATGTGGATGGGTTCCACCCCGTCAATGTCGGGCGTCTCGTCATTGGCGGAACTGAGGCAATATTCCCACCGTGCACCCCCGCCGGGATTCAGGAGATGATCCGGCGCTCCGGTGTCGAGACCCGCGGCGCCGAGGTCGTTGTCGTCGGACGTTCTAACATCGTAGGAAAACCCATCGCCAACATGCTCTTGCAAAAAGGCCCGGGTGCCAATGCAACCGTGACCGTCGTGCACACCGCCACCCGTGATCTAGCAGCCCATTGCCAGCGCGCCGATATCCTCATCGTCGCCGCCGGGGTTCCGGGCTTGGTCAAACCGGAATGGATCAAGCCGGGTGCCTGCGTCATCGATGTGGGTGTGAACCGCGTCGGTGAAACTGTTAGCCCAACCACCGGCCGCACCGTGGCTATTCTTCGCGGCGATGTGGATTTCGATGAGGCATCAAAAATTGCCGGATTCATCACACCCGTTCCCGGTGGTGTCGGTCCGATGACCATTGCCATGCTCATGCGCAACACCCTCAATTCGCTGAAATTCAAACTGGGAATCTAACCAGTCAATCGCACGCCGTGCCTACCGGCGGAAGATCGCTCATGCGCCCATTTTTGCGGGTTGCCCGGTGGATTCCAACACGGATCGCCACAGATCACCATTGGGATCCACTTTGCGCCGCCCTCGGGTGACCAGACTCATCGGCAAATGCACAAAACTTTGGTGCCAGCGAGCTACTACCATCCCGGTTTTTCCGGCCATCGCCGCGTGAACCGCGTGCCGACCGAGATTGAGGCAGAAAATCCGATCCTCCGGGGCGGCGGGAACGCTCCGGATAATATAACTCGGGTCGATGTATTTCAGATTGAGCTCGATCTTTTTTTCCTTGAAGTGACGGATGATCGCGTCCTTCAAAAACAGCCCAATGTCCGCATGCAACAAATTGCCAGAGGCATCCGTGGCGGACGACGCGCAGGTCATCAACTCCTGGCCCGCACCCTCGGCCGTAATGATGACCGCATGGCCCCGCGCCGCAAGACGCTCCTCCAGCAGTGCAAAAAGCCCGGTTTTCCCGTCGAGCGTAAAGGGGACCTCGGGAATCAGAACAATGTTGGCCTCGCCTGATGCCAGCGCGGCCGAGCAGGCAATGAAGCCGGAATCCCGCCCCATCAACTTCACCAAGCCCACCCCGTTCCGCGCACCACGCGCCTCGGCATGCGCCGAACTCACCGCATGAAATGCCACCGCAAACGCCGTCTGATAGCCAAAACTGCGGTCCATGAACATCAAGTCGTTGTCGATCGTTTTCGGAACCCCGACAATCGCCATCTGGTTGCCGCGCCGATGAACCTCATCAAAAATATCCTTGGCACCACGCTGTGACCCGTCCCCACCAATCACAAAAAGCATATTCACACCGAGAGATTCTAACCGATCTACCATGACCCCGGTGTCTCTCTGGCCACGGGACGACCCCAGGAACGACCCTCCAATGGAACTGATGTTCATCACCTTGTCCGGCGTGAGATCCATCACCGGATGACCGAAGGCCGGATCCAAGCCCTCATATCCGTATTGAATCCCGAGAATTCGACGCACGCCATAGACATAATACGCCTGTCTCACAATCGCCCGAATGACATCATTGATCCCGGGACAAAGCCCACCACAGGTCACAATGGCACAACACACATCCGCCGGATCGAAATAGATCTCCCCGCGCGGCCCGGCGAGCTCGATCGACGGAGGATCCACATCGTTCCGCATCGCAACCCTAACAGAATCCATGTGGTCGTTCAGCACAATCCGGTCACCATCGGAGTGCCAACCACTGCCTTCCGCGGCAAAGTCCTTCTGCCACGCGGGAGACGGAATGCATCGCGGACCAAGGCTGGTGATGTTCAGGTCCTCAGGTGTGATCAGGCCATCGACGGTGTCCAAGAGTTGCGCGCTCATCGGTTATGACTGGAATCCAATCACTTGTTGACTCGCTGTGGAAGCGTGATTTTCTTGAAATTTCGCGTTTCTTCGAACCTAACAGCGCGACAACAGGGCCAGTCGATGACTCGTTTCAATCCTGCCGCACTCCACTCCACCCGCCACCCAGCGCTTTCGCCAGGGCGGCCAGTGTGATGCGCTGCTGGGCATCAAGCTGAGCAATGACGAGTTCAATACGCAGCACCGTGCGCCCGGCATCAACAACCTCAAGATAACTGCTCAGTCCCTTGTCATAACGCTCCTGACTCAAGCGACGGGTGTCCTTCGCGCTCGTGACCGCTTCGCCGAGCGCTCGCCTCGAACCGGCAAGCCCTTTCAGATCGACCAATGCGTCCTCCACCTCACGCAGCGCAACCAGCAAAGAATTGCGGTAATTCGCAAGCGCCTCGTCGCGGCGACTCACCGCCGCCCGGAAATTCGACTTGATAGAACCACCGTCAAACACAGGTGCCACTAGACCCGCACCAAGCGAAAGAATCCGGCTTTCCAAATTGAGAAAGCTTTTCACATCGAGCGACTCGAGGCCCGCACCTGATGTGAGGCTGAAGTTCGGGTAGAACGCGGCCTGGGCCACGCCGATACGCGCATTGGCGGCGCGCAGGTTTTGCTCGGCAGCGCGGACATCCGGCCGACGGTTGAGAACCGCCGCGGGCAGACCCGGTCGAATCAACGGCAAAGGACCACTGATCGGACGCCGGGAAAGCGAAAAATCCGACGGGCGTCTGCCACAAAGCACGGCCAGCGCGTGCTCCGCGGATCCCCGCTGCCGCTCAACACTCGCCAAATCATTCCGAGCCAACTCCAATTCCGTACGGCACTGACTAACAGTTAGCGAATCAATAAGTCCCGCATCCGCCTTGCTCTGCTGAATATCAAGCGTGGTTTTTCGACTCCTGATCGTGTCCTCAAGCACCGCTTGCTGGGTATCCAAACCGCGCAATAAGAAATACTGGCGCGCCACCTCGGTGGCCACCCCTAACCGTTGCCATTCTAACATATTGATGCTGGCGTCGACCTGGGCAGAGGATGCCTCTAACAACCGCTTATTGCGGCCCCAAAGGTCCGCATCATAGGCGAGCTCGAACGAGCTTCGGTAGCGGTTCGATTCGAGTTCGATGGGAAAACCCGCGGGGATGTTGCGTGTGGCGGAGGATTCGGAAAGCCGGGATACGCCTGCGGATCCACTGTGGTTGAGAGTGGGGAACAACCGGGAACGGTCGACACCCACCAAGGCGCGGGCGGTGTCCACGCGGGCTTTTGCGGCGGCGAGATCTGAATTGGCCGCCAGAGCGCTAAGCTCAAGGCGTGTGAGATCGCGGTCATTGAAAAGATTCCACCAGGCATCGGGCAGACGTGCGGCGGGAACGGCATGAGGCTCCTTCCAGTTCGCCCCGGCATCAATGGATGGCCGCAGGAAATCCGGGCCGACGGTGCAAGAACCGAGAGTCAACACCATACACAACAAAAAACCACACGATTTCATAAGTGACTTGTGAGCCTCCCTTCATAACAAAACGCACACCCAGTGCAATGAGCCAGATGCACCGAGCGATCTATTTTAAGGGAGACAGGAAAAAATTGCCTCAGGCGATCGACAAGGCCTGCTCAAATGCGGCGATCAAGGTTTCAATGGGTTCCAGGCCACAAGAAACGCGGAGCATGTGCGCAGGCACCCCGCAGGCATCCGCCCACTCCAACTCACGATAGTGTGCCAACATCGTGTATGGACAAACCAATGTGAAAGGGGTCCCAAAACCCGGCCCCTTGCTCAAGCGGAGTGAGTCATAAACTTTCGACGTCTTTTTCGGGGATTTCAGCACGAACGAAAGCAAACCTCCATAGCCTCCATCCTTACGCCTGACCGCATCGTAGTGCTCCTTCGTGACAATTGACGGATACCAGACCTGCGCCACGGCAGGATGTGCGTCTAACCACATGGCGAGTTTGATGCCATTCGAGTTGACGGTCTTCATACGGCGGGCATAACCCTTGAGGTTGGAAAGAAGGATTTCAGCGTCACCAATATACAAGGGGGAACTCTCCGACGCGTCCGTCGCAAGCGCATTGCGCAATGTCGCCGCCAGCGGGGAAGTCGCGCGGACCATGGCCATGCCAGCCATGACGTCACCCTCACCCGATGTCCACTTGGTCAGACTGCTCATCACCACATCCGCAAAGCGCAATGCCTCGACATTGAACGGGCCAGTCGCCGAATCGTCGACCACCAAGGGCGTCGTGCCCTCGGCACAGGCCTGCGCCACCCGCGCCAAATCCACCGTGCGCAGCAATGGATTGCTCGGAACTTCCGTAAAAACTCCGGCAAATTCACCTTGCCGAATGCGCATCAACGCCTCGTCAAAGGACTCACCAATCGCTTCATTCAAATAAACCACCCCATGACCAAACAGCTCCTGAACTTTAAGACAATCGACATAGGGAAACCCTAACTGGAGGGTTTTTTTACCGACAAGCAGGCCGGGGAGCGCGCGCAGCACCGAGGTGCAGGCTGCCATACCGGTCGCAAATACAAAGAGATTCTCCGCAGTGGTGCCGCTGAATTTGGTGAGCGCCCGCACAATGAGGTGCGACTTCGAACCGACCCGCGGCTTCCCATCCAGAAAATCCTGCGCCTGGCGACTGCTCACCACATCGCCCGAAAACCTCCAGTAGGCATCCGCATCCGCTTTGGCTTTGGACGGCACGATCAGCACCTGAAGTCCATGATAACTCGTGATGCGCACTGCGGTCTTCGCTTGCCGCTCCACCCAACGGTGGGCTCTCTGCACCGACGCCCGGGTGGGCAAAACTAACACCTCCTCATGTTCGCCGGCCACCTCAGCTTTCGCGTTGTCAAATAAGCGCTCCACCGTCGGGTGCTTGAAAAACCGCGGGTAACCCGCACGCATGCGCTTCAAGACCTTCTCGCGGCTTTCCTCGTAGCCAACCACCGAATCCCAAGTCGGCAAACAAACCGAACATGCATGCGAGGAATCCGGCAGCGGCAGCCCCAGATCCTTCGCCTGCCACGCCGGATTGGCTGCTAGGTCACGCATCACTGCGTATGCATGCCCCACCCATTCGGTTTCGGCAAGCCGGATCCACAGCCGAAACCCAACAATTTCAAAAGGTCCGCAGCATCGCCAGAGTTTCAGCAAGTTTTCCGGCCGGGTCAGCCGCTTTGAGACGCGGAAAACGGCGCCCCTCTAACAGGATATAGTCGCCGTTCCGCTTCAGCATGAGCCGTTGACCGCTGATCTCGACAGAGGCCATATTTTCGCGTGAGGCGAGCGCCTTGATGCGGGCAATCTGCAGCAAATTGGCTGCCGCGTCGGGCAAACGACCGAAACGATCACACCAGGATTTGCCAAGAACATCCACGGATTTTTCGGTCGTCGCTTCAGCAAGTTCCCGGTAGGCGGCAATCCGAACCTGCGTTTCCTCCAACCACAAGGCGGGTAAAAACGCCGGCAATACGCGCAAATCCACACCCATACCGAGAGCACCCGGCTTCATCGACACGCTTTCCATCGGCCTCACAAACTCAGAAGAAATGACAAAATCCGCCTTAAAACTCACCTCACCCCGCGGCGCGTCCTTGTGGCCCTTGAGACGCTCCACCGACTGGCGCAGCAGTTGGCAGTAGAGCTCAAAACCAATTTGCGAGATCTGACCGGATTGACGGGTGCCTAGCAAATTTCCGGCACCGCGGATTTCCAGGTCCCTCATGGCGATTTTGAAGCCGGACCCGAGCGCGGTGTATTGCTTGATGGCGTGGATGCGTTTTCTCGCATCTCCAACTGTCATGAGGTCACGTGGCAATAACAGAATCGCATAAGCTTGTTCCCCGGCACGCCCCACACGCCCGCGAAGTTGATAGAGATCTGCCAAACCAAAGCGGTCAGCACGGTCGATCAGAATGGTGTTGGCATTGGGAATGTCGATGCCGGTTTCGATGATTGTGGTCGCAAGGAGGACATCGGCCTCGCCCGTGACAAACGTGTGCATCACCCCTTCAAGGGCGTCCTTCTCCATTTGGCCATGACCAATGACAAGACGCGCCTCAGGCACCAAATCACGGATTCGTGCGGCCACCTGCTCGATGGTTTTGACGCGATTGTGAAGGAAAAAAACCTGCCCTCCCCGCTTCATCTCCCTGCGGATGGCGTCGCGAATGACACGCTCGTCATACGCGCAAACGGTGGTTGAAACGGGGACTCTGTTAGGTGGCGGCGTGTCAATGGTGGACATGTCACGCGCACCCATCAAGGCCATGTAGAGCGTTCTTGGAATGGGTGTGGCTGATAATGTCAACACATCGACCTGGCGGAAAAGTTGCTTGAACTTCTCCTTGTGGGCGACCCCAAACCGCTGCTCCTCATCCACAACCACCAGCCCAAGATCCTTGAAATGCACGTCTCCTGAAATCAAGCGGTGCGTGCCGATGACCAGATCGACCGATCCGTTAGCCAAGCCGGTAATCGTGTCCCTGATTTCCGATGGCGTGCGGAAACGGTTGAGCAAATCCACGCGAATCGGATAGTCTGACATGCGCTCACGGAAAGTGCGCCAATGCTGCTCGGCAAGCACGGTGGTGGGCACAAGAATGGCCGCTTGCTTCCCGCTCGTGATCGTCTTGAAGGCCGCTCGAATCGCCACCTCGGTCTTGCCAAACCCGACATCGCCGCAGATCAACCGGTCCATCGGACGCGCCGCCTCCAAATCACGCTTCGTTTCGTCAATCGCCCGGCGCTGGTCGCTCGTTTCGGTGAAATGAAATGACCGCTCAAACTCCCACATCCACTTCGTGTCCGGTGGATGCGCAAATCCTGCCTCATGTTGCCGTTCCGCCTGCACCCGCAGCAATTGCGCTGCATAATCAAGTATCGACTTTTCCGCCACCTTGCGGGCCGTTTTCCAGGCACTGCCGCCAAGCTTGTTGAGCACAGGGGAACCGCCGCCAATTCCGATGTATTTGCCTACCAGATGCGCTTGCTCTAACGGAACACCTAACAGCACATCATCCCGGTATTCCAGAATCAATTGCTCGCCGTCGTCCCCTTGTTGGATTCCACGAAACCGGGCAATCCCGTATTCGTAATGCACGACCAAATCCCCATCGTCCATCTCGTCGAGCGTCGCCCTGGCACAGGCGGCACGTGTTTGGTCGAGTGTGCTTCGACGCGCGGTCCCCGGACTGCGATATCGGCCAAACAACTCGGACGACGAGAGCACCGCCAGTCGAATCAGCGGCACCGTGAAACCAGCCATTAACTCGCCACAAACCGGCAACAATCCAAGGTCACGCTGGAGGTCCTTCCCCGCAAGCTCGGCGAAACGCTCGCGCTCACCATCGTTTGAAAATACCATCGCGACCTCCCAACCATCGCGCTGCCATTCGTTCAACTGACGGAAAAAACTTTCCCGCCGAAGCTCCTCTAACACAAAATCTCCCGCTTCAAAGTTTCCGAACGGGCTGCCATAAGCCGCAAGAGTAAAGTCCTCCTCTCGGTTGAACTCGGCGGCACCCTCCACAAGCCGGACATCGGGATTCTCCATGCCAACACCGATGGATACCATCAGGTCCCCAGGACGGCGGTAATCGGCAACGGTCGCCTCACTCGCCGGCTCTGCAATCAATACACGCGCTTCTAACAGCTTACGGGTGGAGGCTTGGGAATCGAGATCAAACTCACGAAGCGATTCAAGGTTGATATCAAAAAACTCGAGCCGGAGCGGGCGGGCGGCCTGCCATGCAAAAAGATCGAGAATGCCACCACGCATGGCAAACTGACCGCGCGCGGTCACCGTGGAAACTCGCTCGTAACCATGCCCGGTGAGCGATGCGACCAGCTCGGCCGGATCCAGAGGAGTGCCGGGTTTGAGTGTGGAACGAGCCGTGTGCAGAGCCTCGGGCGAGGGGGCGACCGCAGCAAAGGCATCACTCGCACATATCACGATGCAGGACTCGGATGTGGCGAGAATTTCTAACACCGCCAACCACTCGGCGGCGGATTCAGGATCCGCCAAGCTGCCGTCGGCAGTGGCAGACGGCGGATCTGGCAGAACCCATGCGTGCACGCCCCAAAGCTCCAACTCCGAAGCAAGCCGCTCGCGGTGACGCGGCACATCGCACACCCACCATGAACGCAGCCTTTTTCGGTCTTTTGCGGCTTCACAGATGAGGGCCGCAAAAAATGCATGCGACGCCTCGTCCGCGTGATCAAACACAATGGATCCTTCGCCTCCTCCCATCCGGGCAAGGCGTGCGACAAAATCAGGATGTGTCACGGCTCGGCGAAGCCAACCGTGACAAGTAAGGTCCGTGTGGGACACACGGGAGCCATACGCGCCCTTCCGAAATCCCGCAAGCCGCATGTGCACAGCCAGATGCACACATCCTATCAGCACAGCTGCGATTGCACTTGTGAATCCACACCACGACCCATAATTTTTTCGAGCGCTTCATCCGATCACTCAACCGTTTCAAGTGCTTTCCATCATGTTTCGGCTTCTGTTATTCCTTTCCTTGTTCCCGATCGCCCTCACGATGGCCGCCCGCTGGTGGTTTGGCTTGCGCGTGCTCGCGGACATCAGCGGCCGCCCTTGCCGATGTGATCTCGCCCGCTGGCTTCCCGCACCCGGTGATGCCTCTCTCGTCCACCACGCCGAGGCATCCGCCGGCGAGTTCGGCAGCCAACTTCGCCTCAAGTCACTCGCCCAATGGCAAGAACAGGCACCCAAATCCGCCGCCTCCCGCGAACACACCCGCCGCTTTGCCAGCATTGTCCCTCCCCTCAGCGGCATCGTCGCCGTCTTTGCAGTGCTCGGCGCCAAAATCCCGGTCATCGGAGCCATCGCCATTCTGTTAGGTGCCACGGCTGTCACCACCGTGATGGAAATCCTGTCATTGCCCTCCGAACTCGGGGCCATCGCCAGAACCGCCCGCCAAACACGCGAAGATAAAAGTTTCCCTCACGGCGATGACGAGGATGCCGTGATCCGCTGCGCTGCCGCCCACGCGTGGGTCGCCTCTCTGCCGCTCATCCTTCGGGCTCTGCATCGGTGACCCACAATCCATTCGGGCCCGGTAAACGCGATGACCCATCCCGCGCCGGGCTCAATTCCATTTCACCAACTCCACCCTGCGGTTCTTGGCACGGCCATCCTCGGTGCTGTTAGACGCGGCGGGACTGGCGAAACTGCAACCAAATGGCAACAACCGGCCAGCCGACACATGAAACCGCCTGACCAACGCTTCCACCACCGCTGCCGCCCGGCGGCTCGATAAATCGCGGTTAAAATCAAAGTCGCCGGCATTGTCGGTGTGCCCAGCGACTAACAACTTCAATGATGCATCCGCCTCGAGCAAGCTGCCAATCTCCTTCAAGGTGGCATCAGATTCGGGCTTGAGATCCGTTTTGTTGAAATCAAACAAAATTCCGTAAAGGGCAACCCGGCCGGATTTGTCGATTTGCTGCTGCATTTCATCGGCCTTGACCACGACCATGCGGTTGTTCAGGGCCTTGGTTTCTAACACATCGATGCGTGCCAGCACCGTGCCCTCGGCAATGCCTTTTTGCGGGTCTTTCCACGATCCTGTCACCGCCCCGCAGAAAATCGTGACATAGACGTCACCCGTGTCTGCGGTAGCCGGTTTTTTCAACGCGGTGAAACGAAAATCGTCACAACCGGAGAGTGTGTATTGTTGAATCGCATAATCGGTCTCGCTCGTGTAGACTTGTTTGATAAAGCGACCGTAGCCGTTATCCAGTTCGTTTTTTTCTTCGGTGGGTGACCCGTTGCTGGCACCCTCGAAAATCACCTCGAATCCGCGGGCTTTGAGGTCATCCTGATAGGAACGAATGCACTCGAGCGTGCCCGCGTCAGCCGGTTCACGATAAAACAAGGTGGTCCGAGCGCCCTCCACCGTGAGTTTCTCCCAGTCCTTGAACTTCTGCGTGCCATAGTCAAAAACGATCCGCTGCAGCGGGATCGCCAGAGAATCAAATTTCTTGCTGGTGGACTTGAGAATGATGGCACCCTCGATGCGTTTGAGCAGCGGGTGATCCTTGGATCCAACGGCATCCTTTTGAAACTTGGACTCGGTTTGAGCCAACAAGGGCAAGACACACAAACACACAATACCGCATGACAGACTTTTCATAAGTCTCTGTGTTTCATTTAAATCCCACCGGCAGGTCAAGCCAAATGATCTCCTTCTCACCACTAGACCAAAACGCGGGGAATCCCGCTTGCCGCGCCCGAAACATGGGCTTAGAATCCACGCTCAATGGTCGATCGGATAGCCAACACCCTCCGCATGCCTCTGGTCGGCACAGCCGCCGCTCTCGTGCTCTGGCTCATTCTGCCCGTGCTGCCCGTGTCCGCACAGGCACCACCTCCCGCTCCATCGGCTCAATTTGATCCCTCCGATGTCTACTTTCAAGGATACCTGTCCACTCGCTCGGCAGAGCAACTCGAATCCTCCGAAAATTTCATCGCCGCCTTGGAAAAATTACAAAAGGCACGCCAGTTATTTGATGCGGTCCATCAGTATTATCCGGAATGGAAACCCGAAATGGTCGGCGGAAGAATCGAAAAAACCACCGAAACTCTCAAGCGCGTCCGCCAACTGGCAGATACACAACTCCAGAAAAATCGCAACACCGTGGCTGAGCTGGAGGGCGGTGTCAAAAGCTCCGGCCGCCCAAATCCTCCCACTAAGGATTTGGCTTCCCCAACACCTGAAATTCTCAAAGTCGACCCGCTTCCCGCCCGGCGCCTCAATGAAGCGGAGGACGAGGTCAAACGACTCCGCGATCTCGTTGCCAAGTCGAACGAATCCTCACGCGCCACCGCCCGTGCGGAGAATTTGGAACGGCAACGCGATGCCTTGGCATCACAACTCCGCATTGCGGAATCCAATGTGTCATCCCTCCGCGCGCGCCTCGCCGCGGCCCCAATGGAAAACGACCTCAAGGTGCTCAACCAACGCATCGAAACACTCGAACAGGAACGCGAGGCGATGGCCATGGCCCTTACCCAAAGCCGCGGTGCCCACACCGATGCTTTGAGCCGCATCGCCACACTCGAAGCGGACCTGAAAGTCACCCAACAAAAACACGCAAACCTCGACCGCGACCTCAAAGCGGAACGCAACGTCGCCAATTCCGTGGTATCCGGCCAACGCCGACAGCTCGACGCCCTCGAAAAAGAACTCAAACGCAAGGACACTGAGCTCAGCAAGGCCACCGAACGCGTCAACGGCCTGATCAATGAATTATCTGAAAGCCGGGAGGCTTTCACCCAATTGCGCACCGAGCGCGATTCCTTACTCCAGGAACGCGACCAAATGGCCGCCATCCTCAAACTCAATGAAGCTGGCCGCATCCAAGACCTCATCGAACAAAACATGGCACTCGCTAAAAACCTGCGCGACGCCAATGAAAAGGTCGACCGCCTCAGCCGCGACAGCAATGCCGACCAAGACGCGACCATCGCCGCTCTGCGCGATCTCGCCATTGCCAAGTCACAGATTAACCGACTCCATCAGGACAAGCGCGAACAGGAACAACGCCTCACCGAATTGGAAAAACGCTTGAAAGACCAGGAATCCTCACTCGCCAATGGTCAGGTGACCACAGACCCACAAGAAGCCGAGGTCCTCCGCGATATCATTAAACGCCAACTCCGCGTCCAGGAACGCCGCCGACAAGCCCGCGATTTGTTAGTCGATGCCGCAAAGGAACTCGGCTCCAAGGACGAGCGCCTCGCCAAAGCAATCGAACTGTTCGACGCACAAGAAATCGCCCTTTCCCCAGAAGAACAAAAACTCGTCGCCAACCATCAGGTCGATGGCGAATTTGTCTCTCCCTTCGCCAGAGACCGTGTGCTTGTGGGTCAAGCCACGACGGATCTCAACCGCGACATCGCTGTTTTCGAACGCACCGCCGAAAAATCCTTCGTCGCCGGACGCTTGCTCCCAACTCGGGAACTCTATCAGATGATCCTCGAACAACACCCCGGTCACACCCCCTCACTTTGCAAACTCGGCGTTGTCCAACTCCGCCTCAATGAATCTCCCGCTGCGGTCGATTCCTTCCGCCGTGCAGTCGAATTGGATGCCACCAACCCGTATTCCTATCGAATGCTCGGATTTTCCCTGATGAAATTCGGCGACCTCCCGGCAGCGGAACAAGCGGTGCGCCACTCCGTGGATCTCGCCCCTGACGATGCCAAAAGTCAAATGCTGCTGGCCACGTTGTGCTACCGTCTCGGACGCTCTGGTGAAGCCGAATCCCACTTCAAGGCGGCAATCACCGCGGACCCGGTGCCGAGTGAACCCTATTACAATCTTGCCCTCCTGTGTTCACGCGATCGGCGCCTCGAGGATGCGAAAAAATACTACCAACAAGCCCTCGAGCGGGGTGCCGTCCCAGACCCCGCACTCGAACAATCCCTCGAAAACCCGTGAGCTTCTCTCGTTTCTTGCTTTGCTTGCTTGTCGCAC
>CAIYYV010000011.1 GCA_903930425.1 Akkermansiaceae bacterium
TGTGCGATCCACACATTACCACTCGTGGATGGACGGTTGAATTGAAAAGACCGCGATTCCTGCCAACCCGATTACAGAGAGGAATAACAAAATGAATTTAGGTGGATTCTCATGGAGACGGCTTGTGGGGATTTCCGCCATGAAATCCAAAATTTCGCGGACCATCGGCATCCCGCTCACCAGGAGCGGACGACAGCAGAAGATCGGCCGCATGGTCACCGGCGGCGGTTGTCTAGTTGTGATTGGCGTGGGCCTTTCGATTTCGGTGGCGCTTGCCATACTCGCGATCAAAATGATCTAGAAGCCCCATCATTCCTTGTTCGCCGACCACCCAAGAGCCGGCTTGCCACTAAATCCCGCCAAGCTTTGCGCTTTCTAACAGACTATCGGTTTCACATCTTCGATCATGCGTGCGCGGTGGATGCTGATACTCGGGTTTTTGTTTGCGGCAACGGGTGTCCTCTTGTGGTGGAGGCACCCGTCAGGCACGCCTCACCTCGGACAAGCAGCCTACGAACAAACTGCCACCATCCTCGCGCACGGCCCGCGCCCACCGGGATCGGACGGCTTGAAGGCCGTCAGCGCGCACGTGCAGAAGGAATTGGAAACCGCCGGCTGGGTGACCTCTCGCCAGACATTTGAGCGCTATACCCCGGAGGGTTCCGTGACTTTTCAAAACCTCCTGGCTCGCTTCCCGACATCGGGCGTGGACCCGTGGAACCGTCCTGTTAGAACCATCCTGTGTGCGCATCTCGACTCGAAAGGGTTCAAAGACTCACGCTTTCTCGGGGCCGATGATGCCGCGTCCGCCTGTGCCGCCATCGTCGAAATCGCTAAGTTTCTCGCCAAAGAAAAACCCGCACTGGCCGAGACCCTTGAATTGGTTTTTTTCGATGGCGAGGAAGCCATCGGGCCTCACATCACTGCGGCGGACGGCCTGTATGGCAGCCGATACTACGCCAACGCATGGCGAGCCAAATCCGATAAACCCACATCGGGAATCCTGCTCGATATGATCGGCCACGAAAATCTAACCATCCGGCTTTCAACTGACACGCCGGACGCTTTGAAGGAGCGAGTGTTTGCGGCCGCCAAGGCGGAGGACGCGCAAAATCATTTCGGCATGGCTTCAGGACCCATCATCGACGACCACGTGCCGCTCAATTCCGCAGGCATCCCGACCGTCGATTTGATCGGCGATTTCGCCGCCAGCGCCTGGTGGCACCGCCCGACCGACACATTGAAAATCCTCTCCGCCCGATCGCTCGACATCTCGATCCGCGTCACTCTGCGCCTGTTGGACGACGCATTCGCGCCGCCGACCTCAGCCCCGGCCGCCCCCAACCGCCCGCGCCAATAACGCCCAATGGCACACACACGCCGCCGCATCCTTCCCCACAGGAGGCCCTGCACGCTGCCGCCGCATCCTTCACCACAGGCGGCCCCGTTTTTCATCCGTGCGGATTTTTCGCTTGTCAAAGCGTCTGAGCCCTCCCATACATCCGCGCCCGTGTATTGCGGGTTTGGTGATAGGGTAGATGCCCGAGTGGCTAAAGGGGGCAGACTGTAAATCTGCTGGCGAAAGCCTACGATGGTTCGAATCCATCTCTGCCCACCAGCTTCATCATCAATGACTTAGGGCGCTCGAAAGGCTCCCCTTTTTTGTAGGGAAAAAAGGACTCGTCCTCACTTTGTCATCACTTTTCAAATTTTCAACCGCCGAAGCTGTAGCGGTGTCTTCCGCTCCCACCCCAAGGAGCGACCTCCGACAGGCGGATGTAATAGCCTCCGACAGCTTGCCACCCGAAGTTTTGCACTCGATTCCATACAAGACATGGAAAAAGATTTCGGCATGAGTGAAGGCACAAAGAAGCGCCCCCGGCCCATCAAGAAAAGAGGGAGAAGGCCATCGGAAGAAACCGAAAGATACACTTGGTATCGCAACGTCGAGGGTTTTGAGAGATGCTGCTTGGACCCGTGGTGGGACGGGATCGAGTGGGAGGATGAGATCAAAGCGAAAAAGGCGAAGAGGAGTACCGAGCACCGGGAAACGATGACGCACACCACCCACGCTGGCTTTTTGTGGGAAACACTCCGAAGGCTCCCGGAGTTTCCGACCCTAATGACAGCATTTGGGCGATTAGATTCTGAGGACTTGCAGGGTCAGGAAATCTCCACAGCGGAGGGATGGGATATTTTTCGTCAGACGCAAAATGCTCTAGTCAGCTTTATCGAACAAAAAGGAGTACTTGTAGTCAGTGCGCTGAGAATGCTGAGCAAGGACTGGAAATTATGTTTTAATAGCCTCCCTCAGGAAAGTAAGGACAAATGGGAGCAAAGCTATTCGGCGCTTTGGAACGAAGTTGGTGAACACGGCAGCGTTCCGGGTGTGCCGTCCGCGTTGCCAGCAGTAGAACCCCTGGATTATTGGGGGTAAGGGAGGACTGCCTTTGATTTGCTGATCACCACCTCTCACGTCAAGCAGATCAGAATTTACGAAAAGCATCCGATTTCATCACTGTTTTTGACCTCGTTCACCAAGCTCCAACCGAGCAAAGATGCGGATGAAGAACCCTACTCGGATCCCGCCCAGGGGGAGGCAGATGAGAGCGCCTACCCATGGCTGAGTTTCGGAATCCTGGAGCGAGAATTGAGAAGGTACCAGTTGCATCCGCTGGCATTAGCCATCGATCTTTCCAAGTCAACGGAAACGATCGTCCGTGACCTAAAAAAAATCATTGCCGAAAAGAGGAAATCACTTGGGATCGCTGTGGCGGACAGGAGGATTAAAAAAGAATCGTTCAATAAAATAAAGGTGCTAGACGAAGGAGTTTTTGGATCGTCTGACCTACCCCTTCTGGCCAGAACGATCAAGGAGTTCAAGGCAGCTGCCAGACTTGACTTGAGCAATCTGATCAATCTGATTGATCAGATACGCGGACACATGGATTCCGACCAACAGGAAGTTAAACGGAAGAAGCAGACCGTAAGCAAAAAGGTGAAGAAGCTGCTCGACGCATCAATGCGCCAACCTCCTCTCCCAACATAGACTAACTAGTGAGCGCCAGAACGTCTGGTTTTTCTAATCATGACGGAACGCAGATTGTGTCCTTCCTCTGCCTGAGCCCGGTTGACGATTGATCCCGCGCCTATTTACCGCCTCCAATAATTAATTCCGGGTTCTCGGTTTGCTGCCCAATTGCCCCGGTAATTCGTGGCAATTTCCAGGCCCAATTACTGGGCGCAAACCCGCGCAATACTCCGGCAATTTGCGTAATAAACAATTGACAGAAATCATCATGGTTCCTGTTTGTCGCCAAATTGCGACATCGAAAATAATCACCCTCCTCATGCCAAAAACACTATATTCACCCAGATTGTCCGATGACGTAGTCCGTGCGCTTTATCGCGAAGGTCAACGCCGTCAGATGCCAATGACCCGATTGGCTGATGACTTGCTCCGGCAGGCGCTTGGACAGAGACACCAATCATCGGCCGCGCTTTGCCTCGCAAAAGGCAAGCCCGCGCAACCGCCAATCACTGCTGCCCATGCCGCGTAGGCAACGGTCATCACTCAACATCAAACCCCAACCTCAAAGGCTCGGCATCACGCCGGGCTTTTCGTTTTCAACCCCAACGACCCCATCACTCAAACCCCAATCCCCATATCATGATTAAACTCATTGCTAATTATTCAAAGCGTCTCGGCTTGCCTGGTTATTCGTCGCATCAATTCAGCGTTTCAGTCGAGACCGAGTTGGTGACCACCGACAACATTCCGGGCGAAGCCACGCGCCTCTATCAACTGCTGCAGTCCAATGTCGACGAGCAGATTCAATCGGTCGGCTTTGTTCCGCCATGCGACTACGGCATGGATCCGCCCGTCGATCACAGCACTGGAAACGGCTCTCATCCGGCACCCACGAACATCGCCAATTGGCAGCGTGGCACCGCATGGAAGTGCAGTGAAAAACAACGCGACTTGATCCTCAAGCTCGTGGACGAACATCAGTTGGACAAAAACGACATTGAGGCGCTCGCGGTTGAGCGCTTTGGCAAGGGCGTCCGCGTCCTCAACAAAGTGGAAGCCTCAGGGCTCATCGACGAATTGCTGGACACGCACGGCCCAACACACCAGCGCCAGGACATCGGCAAACGCCGCAACGGCTCCGCCTACAGTGGGGCTAACGGAAGGAGCGCCGCATGATCGCCACAGTTACGGACCCGCCATTCACCACCGGCTTATCCCGGTGGGCTTGCATTTTGCCCGATCATATCAGCCCGACAGCCGCCAAAGCGTATCTCGGGTGCTCTCTGCGCTTCTACTTCGAGCGCGTCGCCTGCATCCGTAAAGCAACACCCGTTGCCTTGCATTTGGGTAAAGCGGTGCACGCGGCGTTGCAGGCGTTCCACCTTGCACGCTGGCGCGGTACCGATGATTCGCCGGAAGCCATTGCCACGGCATTTGACAAGGCGTTCACAGATTTGGAGCGCGACGAAGGCCCCGTGAATTTCGATGACGATGCGGAGCGTGAAAAATGCCGTGCCGATGGTCTTCGTGTGGTGGCCGCGTATTTGGACTCGCCTGAGGCGATGAAGGAAAAGCCGAGAGCCGTCGAAGTGCTTTTGAAGGAAGATATACCCGGCCTATCCGTTCCCCTCACAGGGGCCATGGATTTGGTCGAAGGTAGTTTCACACCGGTGGATTTCAAATCGGCGGCCGCCAAACCCGATCCGGGCAACGCGGCTTTCGATCACGAGATCCAACTGGTGTCCTATCAACTCCTGCTGGAGGCGGCGACAGGTGAAAGTCCGCCATCGCTCGACCTCGTGTTCGTAGTGAAAACCAAGACACCACAGGTCATCCGAGTCAGCAGTCCGCCGGCCGATGCGCATCGAAAGCACCGCGTCATTGCCCTGCTTGAGACCGCAGTCGAAGGCATCGTCAGCAATCGTTACAACCCGCAGCCCGGGATGCAATGCTCGTGGTGCCAGTATAAAAACGAGTGCATGGCCTGGCTGCCAAGTCAGCGTCAGGAAAGGAGGGTGGCATGAAAACCATCATCCCACTCCTCGGGCTAGCAATCACTATCATGTTGCTGGTCTCATGCACATCACCCACCGGCCCGGCACCTATTGATATGGGACCGGTCGGCGACGGACTCAAGGTCATCGGCTTTGCACTCATTGGCATGGCGGTGGTCATCACCGTCGGCCGCTTCCTGAATAAAGAGCCATGAAAATCACATCCTACATTCATGTCTTCGCTGGCATCGCGATCACCGCCCTGTGCCTGCAGATCATGAGCGACTTCTGGTTGCCATTAATCCTTGGAGCAGTGGCGATGTTCGCGGTGGCCATGATCCTGCGCAAATAATCAAAACCCACCAATTGACGCCTGCCCGGTCCTTGTGCTGCGGCGGGCGTCCCTTTTCACACCCGAAAACACAACAACCCCAAACAACAACAGATATCATTATGAATCCTAACAACCCTCAAAACCAAACGCTCCTCGACGCCGTGTGCCGCCGTGGAGTCCTTGTCGCAACCTCCGTCCGTTACTGGCGCGGTTGCAAACGCCTCAACCCCGAAGACCTCGGACTTGATCCCTCGCACGTCAGCGACCGACTCATCCAACTCGGTCACAAACGCCTGATCCCGCGTGATGCGCTCCAGGCATTCGCCCTCATTGAATCCCGGGTCCAGGCTACCGTTGAAAGTTCGAGCTTCCCGTTCCTGGGCGGCATCGGACGTTTTGTGCCGAACCCGCGTCTCGGAGATCTCACCGAAAAACTCGACCAGCTCCGCGATGAATTTCGTGAAGCGACATTGGACTTTGTGGCCGGTTACACACCGTTGCGTGAAAGCGCGATGATCGAATGGCGTGAAGCCGCACAGCATCTCAATGGCAGCGCCGAACACCTGATCGCCACCATCGAGCAGTCGTTCCCGCCCGCCGGGGACATCGCCAA
>CAIYYV010000012.1 GCA_903930425.1 Akkermansiaceae bacterium
GGTCACATTGAAGCGTCGCCAGCCGGGTGTTCACCCACCCCGCGTCCATTATTTCCGCGCCATAACAGGCGCGGTCACATTGAAGCAGTGCCTCTTCCATGGTTTTGTGGGAACTGGTACCGATTTCCGCGCCATAACAGGCGCGGTCACATTGAAGCCGTAATGACCATTGGGACCAACAACCAAGGTGTTTGATTTCCGCGCCATAACAGGCGCGGTCACATTGAAGCAGTGTAGATGTCCGCGTCCCAGCCGCCACGGTCGCTGATTTCCGCGCCATAACAGGCGCGGTCACATTGAAGCAAGCGGATGCAGAGTCCCCCGGTGGCCGTCTCCCATATTTCCGCGCCATAACAGGCGCGGTCACATTGAAGCGGTCCAACCGTCCCTCTTTCAGAACTCGGTGCAGGCGAATTTCCGCGCCATAACAGGCGCGGTCACATTGAAGCACAGGGGAAGCGTGGGAACCTCCGACATGAAACCCATCATTTCCGCGCCATAACAGGCGCGGTCACATTGAAGCATGGTTTGGTTGCTTCTGCTGGAACCTTGATCACTTATTTCCGCGCCATAACAGGCGCGGTCACATTGAAGCGCCCTTGTGTTCGATGATATAAGGATAAAGACTCACCATTTCCGCGCCATAACAGGCGCGGTCACATTGAAGCGATAAATACCAGGGTGACGGGGCGGAAGCCATAAGGGAATTTCCGCGCCATAACAGGCGCGGTCACATTGAAGCCTTCCTTCTCGGCAGTCTAAGGGGTAAGCTGTCGCTAATTTCCGCGCCATAACAGGCGCGGTCACATTGAAGCGAAGCGGCTCCAGTGTGTCGGCGTCTCATACAGCCCTTTGCGCGCCAGCCAAGCGTCGCGGAGCCTGCTGCGGATCTCCCCGAGTTGCCGGACGAGGAAGCCGCGGTGTTTGCCGCAGTGACTGCCGACGAATCGCCGGTGGACCGCATCATCGAGCGTTGCGGCTTGCCCGCCCACACCGTGATTGCGAACTTGATGAAACTCGAATTGCGCCGACTGGTCAGGGCATTCCCCGGGTTCCGCTATGCGCGGCGGTGAGGGGGCGGAGGATTCTAGCCGTGATGATCCGCGGCCGTTGACATGTCCCACTCTTTACCAAGATCGTATTGGTGGATCATTTTCTCAAAATCGACACGATTCCATGTTGCGCCTAAGCTCGCAACCATCCGGTTGATGTCCCGCAAGTGTTTGCCCGAGCCACCCTCTTTAAAGAACTGCAGCTTGCGGATCATGACATATTCCGGCGGCGCGAAACAGACCGGTTCCCCGTCGAGATCTGCGACTTGTATGCGGGCCATGCCCCACCCATGCAATTCGTCACGCCCCATCAGGTAAATGTCGGCTTTGAAACCCGTGTCATGGTGGATGAGGTTGAAGTGTCCTCGCCGCTCACGGGCCAATTCAATTTCAATCACCTCGCGCGGCGGACAGTAGAATTGCTCCCCCGGGAAGGCTTCTTCCAGACGCCCGGCATCCTCCGATTTTAGAAACACGATGATGTCCACATCGTTGGTCATGCGAGGCTCGCCATAATAAATGGCGGCGACGCTCCCGCTCACCATATAACGCAGCCCAAGCGCATGCAGCTTGCGCGTGAAGATTCGGAATGGCTCAGGTGACTGCATACATGAAGATTTTCTTCACCATCTGTTGGACTTGTTCCTCCGTCCAATCCGGATGCTGGGAGCGGAGTCGGGCAGCCTTGAGCTTCCGGGCTTCCCAATACAACCCGAAGGCCGTGCGCAGTTTCTGCGCTCCGGTCAAGCGCTGCAGCGCCGCAAGGTATTCTGGGCTGACTGGTTCCGCCATGCAGGTAGTTTGGCACACGGCAGGCGGCACTTCAAGCACTGCGGTTGAGGAGGCCGCGGTGTTGGCCGCAGTGACTGCCGACGAATCGCCGGTGGACCGCATCATCGAGCGTTGCGGCTTGCCCGCCCACACCGTGATTGCGAACCTGATGAAACTCGAATTGCGCCGACTGGTCAGGGCATTTCCCGGGTTCCGCGATGCGCGGCGCTGAGGAAGATGCCTTACTTGCGCAGGGCTTCCTCTCGTTCCTTTGCCTTGGCGATCACCTCTTCGGCGATGTTGCGCGGGCAGGGTGCGTAGTGGCTGAACTCCATGGAAAACTGGCCGCGGCCGGATGTCATGGTGCGGAGGTCGCCGATGTAGCCGAACATGGCACTCAGCGGGGCCTCGACTTTCACGCGGATGCCGCCGTGAGTGGACATTTGCTCCTTGATCATCCCGCGGCGGCGATTGAGGTCGCCAATCACATCACCCACTTGCGCTTCCGGAGTGAAGACGTCGATTTTCATGATGGGCTCGAGGATCTGCGGCGCGCATTTCTGCATCGTCTGGCGGTAGGCCGCCTTGGCCGCGATTTCGAAGGCGATCGACGACGAGTCCACGGCATGGAAGCCGCCATCCTTGAGGGTCACCTTGAAGTCGAGGCAGGGGTAACCGGCAAGCGGGCCTTTCCGGATCGAGGTTTTGAAGCCCTTTTCCACAGCGGGGATGTATTCCTTTGGCACGTTGCCGCCCACGACCGCGGATTCAAACACAAACCCGGAATTGGCTTCTAACGGTTCGATGATATAATCGATCTTCGCATACTGGCCGGAGCCGCCGGATTGCTTTTTGTGGGTATAACTATCCGCCACCGCCTTGGTGATGGTTTCGCGGTAGGCGACTTGCGGCGCGCCGACCTCGACCTCGACCTTGTGAGTGCGCTTGAGGATGTCGATCTTGATGTCGAGGTGAAGTTCCCCCATGCCCTTGAGGATCAACTCGTTGGTTTCCTCGTCGGTTTCGACGCGGAACGACGGGTCTTCCTGGACCATTTTGCCGATGGCAACGCTGAGTTTTTCGGCATTGGCCTTGTCTTTGGAAGCGACGGCGATCGAAATCACCGGATCCGGAAAGACCATCGGTTCCAGGGTGGCCGGATGGTTTTTGTCACAAAGCGTGTGGCCGGTATGGACGTTCTTGAGGCCGATGATGGCGATGATGTCGCCGGCTTGGGCACTCTCGATTTCCGTGCGGTCATTGGCGTGCATTTCCACCATGCGGCTGACCCGTTCGGTTTTTCCGGTGAAGGTATTGAGCACGGTCATGCCTTTTTTGATGGTGCCCGAGTAGATGCGGGTGAACGTGAGCGCCCCATACTTGTCGTCCATGATCTTGAACGCCAGCCCGCGAAATGGCTTCGAGGCATCGACAATCGCAAACTCCCCGGTCGGGTTGCCCTCAAGATCCACTTCCGGCTGCGGCTTGACTTCAGTCGGACACGGAAGGTAATCAATCACCGCGTCGAGAACGTTTTGCACGCCTTTGTTTTTGAATGCCGAACCGCAATAGGTCGGGAAAAACTTGAGATCGATCGTGCCCCTGCGGATGCAGCGCTTGATCGTGTCGATGTCCGGCTCGTGGCCGTCGAGGTATTTTCCCATCACCTCATCATCCATTTCCACGGCCGTCTCGATCAGATCGGCGCGGAATTGCTCGACCTTGTCCTCCATGCCCGCAGGGATCTCGCCGATCGAAAAATTTTCCGGTTTGCCGGTATCGTCCCAGATATACGACTGGCGGGTGAGCAGGTCGACGATGCCGATGAAGCCGGTTTCCTCACCGATCGGGAGCACCATGACTAACGGCTTGGCGCCGAGGATCGATTTCACCTGGTCCACAACCCGATAGAAATTCGCACCGATGCGGTCCATTTTATTGACGTAAATGATGCGGGCGACGCCCGAATCATCAGCATAGCGCCAATTGGTTTCGGACTGGGGTTCCACGCCGCCGGAGGCGCAGAACACGCCGACGCCGCCATCGAGCACCTTGAGCGAACGATAGACCTCGATGGTGAAATCCACGTGACCCGGGGTGTCGATCACATTGAACTGATAGTCCTTCCAGAAGCAGGTGGTTGCGGCGGATTGGATGGTGATGCCGCGCTCTTGCTCTTGTTCCATGAAGTCGGTGGTCGCCGCGCCATCATGAACTTCCCCCATTTTGTGGATTCTGCCCGTGAGCTTGAGAATGCGTTCCGTGGTCGTGGTTTTGCCCGCGTCCACATGGGCGAAAATGCCAATGTTGCGGTATTTGGTGAGGTCCTTCATGCCGGTGAGGTGCTTCTGGGTTGACGCAGCCGATGCTGCGCGGGGGCGCATTGCTAGTCGGTGGAATCCATTTGGCAACCCTAGAGTCAGAAAAAATCACGGGCACGGCGGCTCTTGGGTGGTCGTCGAACAAGGAATGATGGGGCTTCTAGATCATTTTGGTCGCGAGCATGGCAAGCGCCACCGAAATCGAAAGGCCCACGCCAATCACAACCAGACAGCCGCCGCCGGTGACCATGCGGCAGATCTTCTGCTGTCGTCCGCTCCTGGTGAGCGGGATGCCGATGGTCCACGAAATTTTGGATTTATGGCGGAAATCCCCACAAGCCGTCTCCATGAGAATCCACCTAAATTCATTTTGTTATTCCTCTCTGTAATCGGGTTGGCAGGAATCGCGGTCTTTTCAATTCAACCGTCCATCCACGAGTGGTAATGTGTGGATCGCACA
>CAIYYV010000013.1 GCA_903930425.1 Akkermansiaceae bacterium
CTGCGCCTCATGAAAATGAATGACGCCTATTTGGTCGAAAAGAAATCATCCGTGATCCGCTCGTGTCCCGGCGGCATCATGGTGATGGACCGCGACCACACCGCGCTCGGGCTCGACCAATTGGAATCCAAAGTCGTCACCAAGCGCCCGCCCACTGAAGAAGAAATGCGCGCGATGCGCTTCGGTTGGCGCATCGTCAAACACGTGAAAAGCAATGCCATCGTCTATGCCACCACCGACCGCACGCTGGGCATCGGTGCCGGCCAGATGAGCCGTGTGGATTCCTCGCGAATCGCCGTCTGGAAAGCCAAAGAGGCAGGGCTTGACCTCAAAGGCAGCATTGTCGCTTCGGATGCTATGTTTCCATTTGCGGACGGCCTGCAATCGGCGATCGACGCGGGTGCCACAGCCTGCATCCAGCCGGGCGGGTCGATGCGTGATGAAGAGGTCATCGCCGCCGCCGATGCCGCGGGCATGGCGATGGTATTCACCGGATTCCGTCATTTCAGGCACTGAAGCTGATAGAAGAGACGAGATGCTTCATGGAGACGAAACATCGGGCGTGCGCTGACGCGAAGCGAGTTAAGGCATCACCGCCAGACGGTAGAATTTCCTCGAGTCAGCACTTGGCAGGGTGTATTTCACCTGAGTGGAGATGGATGTGTCGATATTCAAGTGAGGCGGAACGATATCGAACCAATCGTCGAGGTTATCGGAAACTTGCACCTTGAAGGACGCGATTGCGTTGGGGTCACGTGACCAAGTGACACTGCCGCCCGCGATTCCCAGATTGGCAGTGACGGTGGTGCCGGCCTCGCCCATGAAGTATTCCACGCCGTTAGGGATGCCATCATGGTCATAATCGAGATCCCACGTTTGGCCACCCGCGTGAGCAGACGCCCAGGTGGTGTAGGTGTAATCCACCGGTGGGGTGATCGATTCCAATTGAAGGCCATAAATGCCGCTCGTTTGGTTGTCGACCAAGTATGTACCCTTGATTCTGCCGTTAGAATCGGCGGTAATTGAGGACCAATCCCAATCCCCTTCGGCGTCCTGAATTCCCGGCACCGTGTTGGCGACGTGGGTGACGGCATTGCCACTGGGAAGGCTGAAAAGAGTCAAGCGATAGGCGTGCCCCGGCGTGAGGCCTGCCAATTCCCAATCAAAGAAACTGCTGGTGCCAGCAGCCACATAGATGTAGGCCTGCTCTTGGCGCAAATTGCCGAACTCGGTCACGTAGTTGGTCCGCCAGTCGCCACCGGCGGCGCCCGAGGTGGTGGCACGGCCCATTTTAAACGAGACGGTGGTGGCCGATCCGGTTCCGTCGAGCAAATTACCCAAGGAAGCGCTGGAGGTGTTACTATTATTGCCGCCGACGACTAGGGCATTCCATGGCCCCTGCTGGCCGGTATATATTTCACCGAGGGCATTTTTGTTGAGCGTGCCCGTGAGCGTGGCATCTCCTACATACGGGGTGCTTCCAGATACCGAATAGACAAAATCCACGCTGATGAGACGGAACGCGTCCGGGGTTTGGGACTGTGTGACCAGCGTGACAAGCGCCGATTGACCGCTCGCAACTCCGTCATGAACCGTGTAGGTAAACGTGTCGGTTCCCACATAGCCCGTGGTCGGGGTGTAGGTAAAACCACCGTTGGAATTCAGCACCAGTTCGCCGTGCTGGACGGTGCTGCCCATGGTTGCGCTGAGTGTTCGGGCACCCGGATTGATATCATTGGCGAGCACTCCGGGCGCGGCACTGGTGAACGAACTGCCCTGCACCGTATAACTGTCTGCCAGCGGAACCGTTCCGGAAAACGTGCCATAGTTCATGTTCCCTTCAGTATCCACCACCATCAAGTTGAAGACCGAAGCTCCCAATTCCGCACGCGCCGCTGCGGCATTCTTGCTATAACTCGTGACATTGGAGGCGGCCAGATCCACATACTGGTCGGCGGCGGCGTTGGGGATATAGTATTGAAACACGGCCAGCGGATTGGTGGATGCGGCTGCTAGATTTGCAACCCCCTCCGCGACGGCGATAGTGGCATTTTGATACACGTGCGGGTCAGCGCTCATCACGTAGCGGTTCCAAGCGGCCAATTCCCTCTGGTTGCCGAGGGTTCCGGCGGCCGACTCGTTGTGGGCGGAAGGGTTGGACGCGCTGTAAGTAAGGGTGAAATACTGCGAGATGTCATAGCCGCCTCCTCCCATGATGTTGTTAGGTGAAGTGTCGTGCCAGATGCTGTGGAGGCCGTGGATGATCTCGTGGAGCGTGACCCCGCTGTAGGTCGCGAATGTCAGCGAATCGGACCCATAGGAATCCGCCGACAACAACCGGGTCATCATCTCCGTGGCATTGTTCGGGAAAATGTTCTGATAGGCCCCGACATATGCGAGGTCGCCGCTGCTCAAGGCATGGAAGGCGACCGAGGAAAAGACGATGTTCTTGTGAAGGCCGTCCTTGTATTGGGAAGGGATCTGGTTCCAAACCTCACCAAACATTCCATCGCTCAGCGCCTCGGCCTGGGCACGCGTCTGCGTGACCACGAGTTTCCCGACGTCGATGTTGTTCGATTCGTCCAATTCCGGATAGAACGTCAGTCGCCCGTTACCGGCGCGCTCTTGATCCTCGGCCATCCAGCTCTGCATGAGCTTCGTTTGCAGGCCGAAATGCGTGTAATAGTTAGAATCCGCTGGGCTGTTTGCCTCGTCGGAGGGCACCACATACCAGACCTTGTAACGGTAACCGGTTGCGGTCGGCGGAGTATAGACCAGGTTGAGCGCAATGGACCCCTGACCGTCGGATATGGTCAAGGTGTTAGATCCGGACTGCAGATCCACGAGGCAGCGAAACCGGGTGCCGGTCTGGGTGAATGAGATCGCCGCGCTGGTGGGTTCTGCGGTGATGGTGAGATTGGACCCTCCATCGAACGTTCCGTCCACGAGCACCATGGGATAACGTAGGACCTCTCCATCGGTGAGGTTAGTGACTTGCACCGTGGTGCTGCCCGTGTGAAACGTCCACAGGGGTCCTTCGGTGGAGCCACTGGTGTTGATGGCCACCACCTGCCATTTGTAGCCCGCACCAGCTGTTAGATTGAAGGATGGCGTCCACTGACTCGCCGCAACTGTCGCGGTCGCGGTGTCTGGCTTGCTGCCGGACTCCAACCAGAGATACACTGCATAACTGGTGGCGGCTTCGGCGTCCGCCCAGTTGAGTGTTGGATTCACCATCACACCCGTGGCGGTGTCGTCTGGTGCCGGTGTAGTCGGGGTTGCGGGTGATGTGCCCGCGACAGCCGTGCCAGTGAGAATCGAGTCAGACACCCCGCCGGGTAGGCTTGAGGAAACGACATGGAGCGTGGCGGTTTTGCTGCCGGTGGTGGCAGGATTAAAGCGCACCGCGACGATGCGTTCAGCGCCTGGGGCAAGCACGGACTCGCCCGAGTCTTCGTCGATGAGGAATTCACCGGGATGCGTGCCGGCGAGGGCGAGGCTGGTGATAGTGAGGGGGTTGAACGGGCTATGGTTGACGATGGTGATTTCTTTCTTGGCGGTCGCGCCGAGGCCGAGACTCTGGGTGCCGAAGGCATAACTTGCCGGAAACACCTGAGAGCAGGTGGACAGGGTTTTGAGCAGCACGTTGAGATCAGTGCCGGCCGAATGACTGGGGCCACTGAAAGTGTAAGGTGTGCCGAGATCCGAGGCCGGAGTCACAATTTTGAAAAGATGCTCGCCTGCAGAAAGTGTCACCGGAGTACCATTGGTCAAAGGCACGCGGTCGATGCTGATGGCCCCGCCATAACTGGCGCTGAATGTGTAAGCTCCGGCGGCGGAGACATTGAGTGCGCCTGAGTAAATCGTTCGGTGCTTGGTGTCGCCGAAGCGGACATCCTCATTCGGTGCGTTGCCATTCATCTGGCCCATCACGCTGCTGACAATCGGGGTGCCTTTTTCGAAGCCAGTGGGCGGGGTGTTGCCAGTGTAGAAATATTGGTAATGGGTCTTCGGGGTGATCAGATAGAATCCGCGAGTGACCGGATTGCCGAGCGGGTTTCCTGATGCGTCAAACAAGCGCGCACTGATGACCGATGACTGAGTGATTGGAAATGAACCGGTATAGGCAGTGGAGGTGCTGGTCGGGAAGTTATACCAACTGTTGACATAGTCGGTGCCCACCGTGTAGCGGATCGTGCCGGCGACGGGTGAACTCATGGTCACCATTCCACCCGCTACAAAACAGGCGTCTTTAGGGTCCACCTGGGTCGTGACACTCAGGTTCACCGGGCGCATGACGCGCTGATAGAGTGCGTCCGTCTGTTTTTGGCGCACCAGGAAGTTGTCCCAATTGCGGCGCGACGAGGTTTCCTGGTTCCACGTCGGTTCACCGAGGGCGGGCATAGAGAGGCGGAAAGCGGGCACCTCGACCTCATAAGGGGTTTCCCATTCCATGATGTGCGCGCCGAGGATCTTGTTTTCGCGGCCAGTGAGAGGAAGGAAGGTGGGGGTGAGTTCGGTATAGATGTTATCCGGTGCCCCGATGTAGCGAAACAACGGGGTCAATCGGTTATAGATACCTTCCGCAGGCCGATAGAGCAGGCACCGGTTGTAGGGGGCCGTCTTGCTTTGCTGTCCGTAGCCAGCGACATGGCCGCCAGCCGCGCGCATCACCGAGTAACCGCCCTGGGAGGCATACTGCCCGTCGTCATATCCCCAAGCGGTGTAAACCAAGTTGGTCCGCATATCATAACCCTTGTCGACTACTCCCGGGGTGCTCCAGGCCCAGGAACTTTTGCCAAGGGACTCGAGCTTTGCATCCAGACGGTGCAGATACCAGACCAAGCCTTCACCGCCGCTGGCATAATTGTTCAAAACCTTGCTGGTCGCATAATAAGGATAGGATTCAAATTCCGCCGCTGATACCTCGTCGGCTCCAATATGGATGTAGGGCGACGAAGCAAAAACGGCGGCCATTTCTCCGATGAGTTCTTCGACAGCCGCCACGGCTGTGGAGTAGTTGATGTTGATGTCGTGCGTTACCGTCGTGCCACCCGTGGAGGAGAAAACTGCAGGGAGCGTCTGAGTCATAAAAGCCGCCCACGACGGCGTATCAATCTCCGGCACAATGATCACCCCACGGTTTTTGGCATACTCGACGAGAGCCGTAAGCTCCGCCTTGGTATAATACAATCGTGAGCCTGAAGGCGGCAGATAAAAACCCGCTGAACTAACACCATTGCTGGTTTTTTTCAGAGCCTGGAGCGCCGGAATATCGGTTCCAAATGTAAACAACCCGTCCGCAGTCATGAACAAATGCATATAAGTAACCTTATACATGCGGTGCAGATCGACGAATTCATAGAGGGTTTCGAGAGGGTGGAAAAAGCGGCCGATGTCCCACATGACGGAGCGCAGCGGCGCGGCTGGTTGGTCCGCGATGACCATCTGCGGCACAGTGGCCGGCGTGCCGGTCGTATTGAGTGCCTGCAACAAGGTGACCGACGCCCATGCCACGGCCTGATAGTTCTGCCCAGCAAGCACAATGTTGCTGGAATTCACGGTGAGCGTGTAGGCTTCCCCTGATAGACCGGGATCAAATCGCAGCGCAATGTCGCCGGATTGCGGAGGGCCAGTCATGGCTGTGAGAGTGATGCCAGAGGCCATGAAAAAATCCTTGGACATCACCTGGGCAAGGGCTAACAGGCTGGCATCCTCCGCAACGATGCGGGTGGCCGCAGTCACCGGAAAATCGCCGGTTCCCATGGTCACGGTTTTAGGCCAAGGGACGAGATAGCCGGGATAGCGGTCGCCGGTGGTGAAGGTCCAGACTTCACTGGCGGTGCTGCCATACACGTTCACCGCGACAATTTTCCAGTTGTAGATCGTGTTGCCGGCAAGCGGTAGCGACGGCACATAATGATTGGCGGCAACCGTGGCGGTCGGGGTGGCGGGCGGATTCTCGCCGGCAAGCCAGATAGATACCTCATAGCTGTCCGCACCGAGGCTGGCCGTCCAGTCAAGAGCAGTATCCACGAGCACATTACTTGCCGCGATGGCGGGTGTCGGGGTGGCAGGTGCGGGCGGGTGACCATTGCCGGTAGTGAAAGACCAGACAGACCCGTCGCTCGTGCCGAACGGGTTACGGGCCACGACTTTCCAATGGTATTCGGTGAAGGGCAACAAATAACCCGGCGGATCGTATTGGCTGTCCGTCACAGTCGCGGTGGGAACCGCAGGCGGCGTTCCAGATCCGGACCACACATACACGTCGTAAGATGCCGCCGCGAGACAGTCGGACCAATCTAACAACGTGGATGACGCCACTGCGACCGAGGCGTCCTCTGGCAGCGGAGTGCCGGGAGCACCCGGAGGCGATGGATCCACGGGGGCAACATCGGCATAGGTGGTGCCGATGCGCAGTTCGTCAAGCAGCAGGGTGGTGGCGGCCCCGCCGCTGAATTGGATGCGGTCGAAACTCCAGTCGCCATTGTTGGCGCTCACAAAATTGCAGGACGCATCCGACGGGACGGTCCCGGGCGTCGGGTTGATCCAAACGGTGCACGTGTCATGAACTGGCGCGAAATCAATGCGCCAGACGAGCAACACTTGGCGAGTCGCCAAAACGCCGGTGGAATTGGCCTGCGGCCAATAACGCCAATGGCGCTCCTCGCCGCTGAGACTCATGACGCCGGTTTGTGGCAGGGGATAGGGCGCGCCCGGCCGAGTGAAATCAATGCCGAAATCGGCACCGGCAACCGGGCACTGGCCAAGAAATGCGACCCAGACGCTGGTGCCGTCCGCCCCAATATGGTTGTTCGCATTCACTACCCCGGCAGCTTTAGCGAGGCTGCCAGCGCCGGTGGCAACAAGGCGACCGCCGGTGCCACCCACACACTGCAACTTGCCTCCGGATGCCAATAGCAGCGAGGCCCCCTGTGCATAGGGCATGCCTATAGCGGAAATCGTATCGCCCGCACTGCCGGTCCAGGCGCCATTCCAACCGACCCCGCCATTGAGACCGTTGAGCGCGACACCCTGCGTGTATCCCGCGCTGTCAAAGCTCTCGATGGCAATCGGCACGGCAGGCAACCGCGGCGCAGCGACGCAAACAAAGACCATAAACAAAGCACAAAAAAGAAATTGCCAGCTTGTAGCTGACGGGGAATGGCAGTCTGTGAATCGTGTGGCGTGCGATCGATGGAGTAACTGCGACATGGTAAACAGGTATCTTGTGGGATGAATGATGGCGTGTGCATGCTTTGAACGAGCGCGCGAGCTGCGACGCATCATGCGCTCCATGCCATCAAAGGGAGCGGCGGAAGGTAATCTCATCTTTCGCCTCCTCAAAGCGAAATCACAGCCATTTCAATATTCAAGGATTGGACATCTGGGTCGAGTGCCACAAAAACCACCCAAAACGCGGGGTGTTGTTCATCCGCATTCATTCTTGCTTCCCTTGCCCGGCGTGCCGTAACAGACACGATTTTGAGATCTTCGATGTGCCCACGCCCATCGCACGAATCATTCCTAGACTTGCTCCATCAACGTGTCATCCGCGCTTCAACAAAAACAGCGACTGAATTTCAGTACTGGAATCATGCAATTCAAAGGCGATTTGCAAGCAGAAAAATATAAATATCCACCATCCCAATAAAGGATTGCCCGATGTCACTTCCCCGTTAAAATTTCAGTCACTTTATGGATGATGCGACAAGTGGCTCTGGCGTCGTGAAGGGCCCGGCTTTCAGCTTCATTTGTAGGATCGATCCCTAGCGATCTGGATATCCTTCAATCCAAATTCAAATTCATTCATATTAGCCCCCATCTCACGTTTCTCCAACGAGCCCAAACCAACCTCCATGACTGGACCCATCCATACCAGTGAAACAACCGCCGCTGTGGATCACACGCGCGATTTTGAAACCCTGCGCAATGTCTATCGGGACGGATTGTTAAATGACACGCTTCCGTTCTGGCTGCCGCGCTCGATCGACCGCGAGCACGGCGGGTTCATCACCTCGCTGGCGCGGGACGGCAGCATTCTTCAGACAGACAAATCGGTTTGGTTTCAGGGGCGTTTTGCCTGGATGCTGGCCACCCTTTACAACACGGTCGAAAAACGCGACGAGTGGCTTGAGGCGTCTCGCATCGGGATCGACTTTCTCAACGCCCACTGTTTTGACACGGACGGGCGCATGTTTTTTTCCCTCACCCGCGATGGCCAGCCGCTGCGTAAACGGCGCTATATCTTCTCCGAGATCTTCGCCGTGATCGCCCTGGCCGCCTATGGCACCGCCACTGGCGACGTCCGTTACAAACAACAGGCGCTCGACCTGTTCAAATTGGTGCTTCACTATCTGAACACCCCGGGATTGTTAGAACCAAAGACCGACCCAGGCGTCCGCCCGATGAAGGGCTTGGCCATTCCCATGGTCCTCATTGTCACGGCACAAGAACTGCGCAAGGCGGTGGACGACCCGCTGTGCACTGCCGTGATCGACCGCGCGATCGACGAAGTCGCTCGGGATTTCATGAAGCCGGAGTTTGCCTGCGTCCTGGAAATGGTCGGCCCCCACGGCGAGTTTTACGATACTTTCGACGGGCGCATGGTCAATCCCGGGCATGCCATCGAGCTCGGATGGTTCATTCTCGAAGAGGCCCGCCTGCGCGGCACCCGTGACCCGCGCCTCATCGAACTGGGCACCCGCATCATCGACTGGTCGTTTGAAATCGGTTGGGACCGCGAATTCGGTGGGATTCTCTACTACCGCGATGCCAAAGGTTTGCCGGCAACCGAATACTGGCATGACATGAAATTCTGGTGGCCGCACAACGAGGCGATCATTGCGATGCTGCTCGCCTATCAGATGACCGGGAACGAGAAATACCTCCGCTGGCACCGCCAAGTGCACGACTGGGCATACGCGCATTTCCCGGATCCTGTGCATGGTGAATGGTATGGGTATCTGCATCGCGACGGCAGCGTGTCCACCACGCTCAAGGGCAACAAGTGGAAAGGCCTGTTCCACCTGCCGCGCATGCAATGGTATTGCTGGCAACTTCTCGACGGTATGATATCATCTCCCAAACTCTCATTATCATGATGTCCTATCGAAATAACTGTAACTCAAGAATCCATCGCTTGATTTCGGCTTCACCGGGATTCGTGCTGGTGGTCACCTTGTCCCTGTTGATCCTGATCACCCTCCTCGCCGTGGGAATGCTCGGGATTAGCAGCGTCGCGCTCCGTTCATCCCAGCACGACAAAGCCATGTCGGAAGCACGGGCGAATGCCCGCATGGCCCTCATGATTGCCATCGGTGAGCTTCAGAAAAATGTGGGGCCGGACCAGAGGACGACGGCACGGGCCGCGATCCTAGAAAATCCGACCGGGCAACCCGAGAAGGCAAATCGCAACTGGCTTGGGGTTTGGAAAACCACCCATCAGATCA